>DASZPC010000097.1:0-7709 GCA_035550455.1 Chitinophagales bacterium
TGAATCCATTGTGCGTTCGTTTGGGTATTACTACGGCAATTCAAAAAAGGTGCGCATCAACTCAGTTTCACAATCGCCTACGGTAACTACAGCGGGTTCAGGCATAAAAGGTTTTGGTTCGTTTTATGATTTTGCTGATAAAATAAGCCCACTGGGCAATGCCCCGGCCGAGGCTTGTGCAGATTATTGCATTACCCTTTTCAGCGACCTAAGCCGCTATGTAACCATGCAAAACCTATATCATGACGGAGGGTTCTCTAATACCGGTGTAAGCGAAGCTGTAATGCAGGTTTTTGGTAAAGAGTAGTTCAGGCAATGCGGTTGCCGTCCTTATCGTACACTTTAAAAGAATCATCGCGCGATTCGCGCTTTACCGTTAGCCTTTCAAAAAGGCTGTTGATTACCGAGAGCAGGATACTGAACAAAAAGGCCCACCAAAAACTATCTACATTAAAACCCGGGGTTAATATCCAGGCGGCTATTTCGATAATAGCGGCATTGATTACCAATAAGAAAAGGCCCAAAGAAAATATGGTGGCGGGTATGGTAAGGAAAATTAATAGCGGTTTTACCGATACATTTAACAACGATAGCAAAACAGCCAACACAACAGCATAGCCGTAACCAGCCAGATGTACGCCCGGCAAAATATATGCAGTGATAACAACAGCAATTACGTTTAGAATAAGTTTAATCAGGTACTTCATTATTATTTACAGTTCTTTAAAAAAACAAAATTAGAAATTTCGGCTGTGTAATTTGTAGTGTTTACACCTTTTTGTAAAAAGCATCTATTATTACAACACAAAAAAATTTAAAGTTGTTTAATTCTTTTTTAAGACGCTTTACGGTATATATTATTGTAGCCTTAGTTGCCGTTTCGTGCAACAACCAAAGCAACACAAATACCCCCATAACCATACCCGGGCTTATTTATACCAAACATGCCCGTTGCCGTATGGAGTGCCGTCATATTACTGAACGCGAGATTAGAGAGGTTATTACTGAAAATACAATTAACCAAAGGAAAAGCGACCCCAACGGGCGCCCATGCCCCACTACCGCTTATGAAGGTTACACTACTGAAAACCAGCACCTGCGGATAATAATTGGTAAATGCGATAACAAATGGAAAGTAGTAACCTGCATTGACCTTGAAAATGAATTTGACTGCGATTGCCATTAAGCTGTTTACACAGCCTTGCTGAATTGTGGTTTCACCTGCATGTTTTGCATCAGATGAAGGTCGAATGCTGCGCATATATTCCTTACAAAACTGAAACCGGCATCGGTTACCTGCAAACCAGTGCTATTCCAGGTAATGAGGCCATCGGCTGCAAGGAGTTCTAACTGCGGAAAAACAATCTCCTTTAGTAACGGCAGCGTTTCCTTGCCAAAAACTGTTTCGCCCCGGCAAATAATATCTAGGATGTATTTTTTGAAAACCTGATCTTCTTTAGTCAAAAAATATCCCTTCTCAACTGCAAGGTTGCCTAACGAAATATCGCGGTAATAGCTGTTCAGGTCTTTATGATTTTGCGCAAAAGCGGTACCCGAATCGCTGATAGAAGAAACTCCCAGGCCCAATAACATGGCCGTATTTTGAGTGGTATAACCCATAAAGTTACGATGCAGGCCGCCATTTATACGGGCCAGGTAAAGGTCATCGGTTGGCAGAGCAAAATGATCCATGCCAACATCCATATAACCATTGGCGGTTAAAATTCTTTTACCGCTTTGATACAAGGCCAGTTTAAGCGATGGCGAAGGTAAATCGGCTTCATTAAATAGCCGCTGCCCTTTACCTACCCAAGGCACATGGGCATAACTGTAATAAGCAATACGATCAGGCATTAATTTCAGCACCTGCTCCATAGTTCGCTCCACACTTTGCAGTGTTTGCCCGGGCAAGCCGTATATCAAATCAAAATTTACCGATTTATAACCCAAGCTGCGGGCATCGTTAACAGCGCGCTCAACATTTTCGAAGGGCTGAATGCGATTGATAAGACGCTGCACATAGGGGTCGTTATCCTGCACACCAAAGCTTACCCTTTGAAAGCCAAAATTATACAGGGCTTCCAAATGCTCATAAGTAGTATTGTTAGGATGGCCCTCGAAACTGAACTCACTATCGGGGTGTACATGAACTGTACCCAACAAAAAGCCCATTAAACTTTCGAGATTTTGAGGAGAGAAAAAAGTTGGCGTACCTCCGCCCAAATGCAGTTCGCGCAATACTGGTTCAGCACCCAGCACATTCAGGTACAAAGACCATTCCCGTTTAATGGCAGCCAGGTATTCTTCCTCTACTTTATGATTAGTGGTTATTCGTTTATTACAACCACAATATGAACAGAGCGATTCGCAAAAAGGCAAGTGTATATATAAGCTTATACCCGATGTTGAATTGTATTTATCAAACCGTTTTTTCAGGTTTTCCTGCCAGAGAGCAATATCAATACCCGCATCCCAATAAGGTACAGTAGGGTAACTGGTATACCTTGGCACAGGTTTATTATACTTTGAAATTAGTTGTCCGTTTATTTCCATTTTAGGGATTACCAAAATAACGGCAACTAACAGTAAAGGTTACTGATTAAAACAAGCCTAATGATTGATTAAAATCATACCCCTGTTTTATTTAGGGTGGTAAACCGATGCAGCCATTTTCATCACATCATCCTTATTAAGGCTTAAATGGCGTAGCTGCTGATTGGCGAAAAGCTCCATTTGGTCGTTAAAATGCGGGCTTTTGGGGTTTAGCGAATTGCCGCAGGGCTGTACCGCCTCCAGCCTTTTTAAACCGGTTTTATCAAACACGGCAAACATGGTATAAGTATCGCCAAAATTGGGCTTAAACATCAATGTTTTACCGGGAACCCTGTCAGGATAGCTGGGGCTAAGCATGTCGGCAAAGCCACGCATAGGCAGGCTCTTGTCCCCTCTTATATTATGGTGTACGGTGCCCCACTCTACCTTTACAGTGCCAAAATACGATTTAAGTGTATCGCAGGCTTTGCGCAGGCTGCTTACCCACTCATCTTCACTAACATAAAAACCTGTACAAAAAGGGTTATCATCGTAACCCCGGCGGGTAAATATATCGCGTATTACCAAGCCCAGAATAGTAGGGGCATATTCATGTATCTCTGATTTCCGGTCCCAGTTTTTTAATATTTCCAGCGCATCCTTTAAATCGGGATACTTGTTTTCGTCTAAATGAAAAAGCGGTTCCACCGAGCGGCCAAAGCCACCATGGTGAGACAGGGTAACATCAAACTTTATTTTCCGAAGGTCATCGAGGTTGAATTTTGATTTAGCGGAAATCAGTTCTTCAAAACGGGTAGCCCTGTTATTATCGCCGGGCAGGCCATCAACCACACAGGTTGGGTAAGGACAGCGGGCATCGGAACAATCAACCCCCGATGAGTGAAAAGGTGTATTGTTTGTATTATAAACATACCCGCATGACGGGTTGATGTTATGTGGCATACTATCAAGTGGTATTAGCTTTGTCCATAAAGTTTTTGAGGTATTGCCCGGTACCACCCCTTTCCAGTTAAATGAGGTATCGCGGTCAGGCAGGGTACCGTGTTCCAGGTAAAAAATGTTATCGCTTTTATCGGCATAAACCACGTTAAACAGCACAATAGCATGCGTACGGAGGGCTGCTCGGAATTCGTCCATATTCCGGGCTTTGTTCATGCGGTATAGCTGCTCACCGGCCAGAATAGACATATTGCCCGGAAACCGGATAGAATAATAGTTATTGCTTTTGCCGCTTTTAAGTGTGCAGCCATATTTGCTCCAGTAAGTAGTTTTTTTAACCGGCAATACAAAGTGGTGATGTTTGCCCAGGCCCACCTTTAACCATACCGGGCGTTTTTCCAGTTTGTATTCCTGGCCATCAAATTCGTAAGTAAGCTTTTTGCCCTGAACCATTTTTAATTTGAACTCATCAAGACGATCGAAAAAATTCCAGGTCATACCCCAGGCCAGGTTTTCATTGGCCCCCATATTAACCGAGCTGATACCCTGAAACAAGGCGCCTTCAATATTCAATCCCTCATCGCTGTGCAAATGTGCTTCGTAAAAAGAAAGCCCTCCATCCATACCCATGTGCGGATTGGTACATAAAATGGTTTCGCCATTGGTGGTTTTTACACTACTGAGCGCAAATGCGTTGGAACCCACAGTCATGCGCTTATGCACCGGGAAATTAACTATGCAGGTATCGTATTTGCCATCAATTATATCACCTACTGCATCCTGTGCATCGCTCAGGTACGACATGGTTACCACATAAGCCACCATTAAATCTTTAGCAGTAGCCGGAAAACCCGGTTTATACTGAACCTCATCAGGATGCGAAGCCGCATAAGCATTCAGGCCCTGCACATAACCATCGAAGTATTTTTTGAATTCAGGTGAAAGGTCTTTATCGTAATGTTCCTCAACCAACTGCCTTGCCCCAATAGCATGGATAAAAAAATCAGCCTTAACCCCATCAATGCCATCTACGTGGCCCATCACCTCCTTACCAATATATACCAGTGTTTGCGTTTCAGAAAAGGCATCTTCGGCATTTGCATAAGCCAAACCATAAGCTACTTCAGCATCGGTTTTGGCAAAAATATGCGGTATACCAAAACTATCACGTACAATGGTTACATCCTGCGGGTTAATTTTCGGGAACTCCTGTTGTGCTGATAATGGCTGGAAACGAAAAAAGAATATCAGCAAAGCCAGACGGCATGTAATTTTATGATAGCGCATGTGGGGATATGTTTAAAGTGGACGAATTTAAAACCTTAGCAACAAAAAAGCCATCGGGACAGGTATTAATTTGACCTGTTTACCAATTTTAGCACATATAGCAGGACATGGAGCATTGTTAACTGCGATAATGCCAATATTTATACATTTGGGCGCTGTGGACAACTACTTTGCCCTGACAGTTTTTTATGGAGAATGATACCATATTGGTTACCGGCGCCTGCGGGCAAATTGGATCGGAATTAGTGCTGGCCCTGCGCAAAACATACAAGAACGTTATTGCATCGGACCTGAAAGAACCAACCGGCGAGTTGAAAGAAACCGGCGAGTTTGCAAGGCTTGATGTGCTTTACAAAAACGGCCTGGCCGAATGTGTAACAAAATATGGGATTACCCATGTTTACCATTTGGCTGCCATATTATCGGCAACCGGCGAGCAGAACCCCGAACTGGCCTGGCGGATTAACATGAAGGGGTTGCGGAATGTGCTGGATGTATGCACCGAAAGCGGAGTAAAAAAACTGTTCTTCCCCTCCACTATTGCCGTGTTTGGACCTTCAACACCTAAAGTAAATACACCGCAGTACACGGTAATGGAACCTAATACGATTTATGGTATTTCAAAACAGGCAGGCGAACGCTGGTGCGACTGGTATTTTCAGAAAAAAGGGCTTGATGTTCGCAGCCTCCGGTACCCGGGACTAATAAGCTATAAAACAAAGGCCGGTGGCGGTACCACCGATTATGCGGTAGATATTTTTTTTGAAGCGGTTGAAAAAAAGGCCTACGAATGCTTTTTGAAAGAAGACACGGTACTACCCATGATGTTTATGCCCGATGCCATACGCGGAACCATTATGTTAATGGAAGCAGAGGCTGCCAAAATATCGGTGCGCTCGGGGTATAATTTTTCGGGGTTCAGTTTTGCGCCTAAGGATATTGCTGCCGAGATAAAAAAAATAATCCCTGATTTTAACATCAGCTATAAACCCGATTTCAGGCAGCCAATTGCCGATAGCTGGCCACAAAGCATTGACGACTCGGTAGCCCGCAAAGACTGGGGCTGGCAACCTGAATTTGACCTTACAAGCATGACACGCGATATGATTAAGAATATATCGGAGTTGCACCCGGTTTAATAAAGCCCAGAAGGTTTCCGCCCTTAGCTTTTCGATTAATTATTACCTTCATGGCAATGAAAATTGCAACCCGCTACGAAAGTGTTTTCGATTACGGATTTTGGGAAGCGCAAATTGATGCACTCAATACATCTTACAGCAGCGCCGGGCCTTTTCCCCACATTGTAATTGACAATTTTCTACCTGTAGATTTACTGGGAAAAGTGCTCGGCGAAATAGAAAATTTTGCCCCCGATGAATGGATTAATTACGTGCATGTTAATGAAAGAAAGAAAGGGTTTAACCGGTTTGAAAGTTTCCCGCCGCATTTAAAGCAATTGGTAGCCGAATTAAACTCGGCAAAGTTTGCTGATTTTGTTTCGCAACTTACAGGGATAAAAGGATTGCTGGCTGATGAATCGCTGGAAGGCGGCGGGCTGCACGAATCAAGGCGCGATGGCTTTTTGAATATACATGCCGATTTTGTTTCGCACCCGCATAACCCCTATTGGCGGCGCAGGGTAAACATCCTTATTTACCTAAACAAAAACTGGCAGGATGAATGGGGCGGGCAACTGGAACTATGGAGCAACGATATGAAACAGTGCGTACAAAAGATATCGCCACTATTTAACCGTTGCGTAATTTTTAGTACCGATGAAAAATCATTTCACGGCCACCCGGAGCCAATGAAATGCCCTTCGGGCACAGTGCGCCGGTCTATTGCCCTTTATTATTTTACGCAGGAAGGAAAACCACTGAACGTACGCAGCACGAACTACCGTGCCAGGCCCCAGGATAAGCGCCGGCAGTGGTTGATTGAGCTGGACAACCAGCTACTTAATATTTATACCACCATTAAACGCCGGGCAGGGCTAAAAGACGGCTTTATAAGCCGGGTATCGAAATGGATTTACGGCAATAAATAATTACCGGGCCAGTGAATCTTTAGGAGTTATGCGCCATACCTCGGCTTTAGCATATCCGTCAACAAAAGTTTGAAGCACCTGAATGTTGTATTGCCCGAAATCTTTATCTAAAGGTGTACCTGGATCACTAACAATTATGTAGCGTGGATGTGCGCCAAAATTCACAGCCGCATCAAGTGTGAAGCCATTTTGATATCCTCCGGGTTTAAAGCCTGTAGCAAAATAGGCAGGGAAATTCCCGTAAACTTTTTCGCCGGGTTTAGCTACAGCACCAACATATTCTACCGCCTGTTGCAAAGTATGCACCTCGTGCCGGTAGCCCAAATCGCTGTCGTTCCTGAAACTATGCGATTCGAAGTGCGTGGTAGCTGTGTAACACAAAAAACCTGTTACTACAGCTATATATATTTTATTACGGCTAAAGCTTAATATGGCCAACGCAACAGCTATAAACTGAAGCGGAAATAGGCACAGAGAATAGCGTTCCATAAAAAAGGTAAGCGAGCTGAACATAAGAAATGCAAGCACAAACACCCCTCCCAGCAATAAAAAACTATGCCTCAACTTATTAACACTAAAATAGCCTTTTAACAGCGCGAAAACGCCCGCAATAAGAAGTATTTTCTCGCACCAATAGCGGCCATGATCCCAAAAAACAAAATTGAAAAACTCATTAAACCCGGTTTTAAACCTTAGTGGATCAAAAGAAACGCTATCGATATGATAAGGGAAAAAATACCAGCCATTTTGTTGCTTTTGAACCAGCAAAAAAATACCGTATAGATAATAAGGGGTAAAAGTTAAGGCCAGGTTTTTGAATTTAAGCCCCGGTTGAAGGTTACGGGATAATAAGGAAACTAAAACAGACCAGGCAATAACCACT
>DASZPC010000098.1:0-1850 GCA_035550455.1 Chitinophagales bacterium
CAGCAACCACGAATAACCGGCAAAAAAGTCCATTGTAAACTGGCCCTTCAGGCGCTCCTGGTCAATAATGCTGTTCCATTGTGCCGAGTTAGCCTCCAGTGGCGCTACCCCTTCAACTGTCCTGCGCGCCGGGCTCGCCTCTACCCACATCCAGTCGTAATAGTTAAAGTTCAGGTTAACATACCAAAACTGTGGCGAGCGGTAGCTAAGGCCAAACGAATAAGCCATTTGTGGCGAGCCTGCCACATTAAAATTCTTCAGGTAAACGGTTTCGTTTGTGGCAAGTGTGGTGGCAAGGTTATTTTCGGTAATGGTGGCCAGCGGGCGGGCGGTATAAATATACCGGCCTATCGAGGCTACCGCACTGGCGCTGAAACCACGGTATAGTTTTGCCTCAATCGCGGCCTCAGCCCCCATGTGGCGCGTGTTAACCCCGGTAAGCGTATAGTTTACATAGGTATAAAGGTTATCATCGTAAAAGCTGCGTGTTTGGGTTTGGTTATTATCCTGTGTAAAGAAGAAAGTAGTCCGCAGCTTTACTACAGGCCCAATGTATTTATACCCTGCCTCTGCCGAGTAAACCTGGCTGCTCTTCACACCGCTCACTACCTGGTTCCTTGTTTCCGGCGATAGGAATACATCATTAACATAAGGGGCAGCGGTATAGTAAGCGCCATTGGCATAAATATCGTTCCTGCCGTCAATTTTATAATCAACCCCCGCCTTAAACGAGTAGTTAATAAAATTCTGCACTGCCGATTTTCCTAAACTGCTGTCCGGAAACAACCCGTTCTTAAACAAACCATCGCGCCAAAACGAAGTAAACATCAACTGTGCTGCGGCAAAAAAGTTAACCTTGCCAAAAGTAAACTGCGGCTGCACCCACAGCCCGCCATGGTGTACGTTTGTTTTATAATCGTAGCCATATTTATCGCCGGTGGTCAGCAGCTTGTTTGGGGCCAGCAGGTTATTCTGCGATGCGTCAAAACTGCCGGGGTAGGTGTACTGGGCATACTGGTCTACATCAAGATAATATTTGCCGCCAAGCAAATCAGCTATTTCGCGGTAGTTTTCTTCTATTTCAAGCTGATAGTACAGGCCCGCATCAAGCCCTATATGCTTGTTAAATTCGGTATTGTAAGTGGCATTAAAGTTAAACCGTTTCTGGTCCTTCACCCTGTTCGAAAGTATATACCGGCTCCGGTTTATGCGCATATCGTTGCCTTGTATGCCATTGGCATTTTGTATAGTATCGTAGCTGTTGCGGTTAATCTCGTAAAGGTTGTCCCAGTCTATTTGCCGGTGGTTTACATCTTCCCGCCATTTCTGCTCGGCAAATGCACGCAGCAGGGTATCGCCAATATAGCTGGGCATGTTTTTGTAATAATCGGGCAGTGGGTCGGCAGCTTCGTTCCAGTCAAGCGCCGAACTTTTCCTTTTGCCAAACGAAAAACCTGCCGATGCCATAAACTTCGATTTATCGTTAATCTTCCAATCATCGTTCAGTATAAACTGCGGCTGAAAAGTATTGATTACCGATGCATTTCTTTTAACCCCGTTTTGGTAACCCCAGGCCGGGTTATAGTAATTGGTGCCGGCCAGGTCATAGGCTTCCTGCACGGTGGCTTTTGCCTGCCCATAGCGGGTAGGGGTGCCGTATGTGGTAAAACTAAGCGTGTTGTTTTCGCCAAATTTCTTGTCAACCGATAAAAAGTACGAGTACCCGTCATAAAAAGTACCCGCTACATAGCCTTCTTTGGCCCAGCGCCTGGCAAACGATGCCGATACATACCAGCCGCCTTTCAGCCTGCCGGTTGAGTAAGTGGCCATCAGCCTGTCGGTATAATTGC
>DASZPC010000099.1:0-6230 GCA_035550455.1 Chitinophagales bacterium
GCCAATAGTACTGCGGGGGCCAATAACCTTATTTATTGCAGCCCGGCCCGTAGTTCATGGATTTTGAGGGGTATTGCCAAACCCCGGTCGCCGTTTATTGGTTTTATGGAGGCTTTTAACAGCATAGTGATACATGCAGGCAGCAATGGCAGCTTTTACAAAACCACCATTGAGTTTAACACGCAGGGCGAAAACAAAAACGCTGTGGCTGGCTTGCTTTGGAAAGTGCATTTAAAAGCCCCGGCACAAATTGCCCCGCAAATTGTGTTGAACAACGAGAGCGGGGAAAAGGAAATATTTATTGAAGATACACTTGGCAACGTTTACCTTATCAGTAAATCGGGCGATGTACTGATGACAAAAAACATTGGTGAAAAAATACAGGGGAATGTCCGTCAACTGGATTATTACCACAATGGCCAACTACAATACATTTTTAACACCGCCAGCCACATTTTTGTAATTGACCGCACTGGTGAAGATGTTGGCGGTTATCCATTAAGGCTTAGCCATCCGGCTAACGGCGGCATGGCCCTGGTTGGCCCGGCTCCACAATACCAATACTATTTTATACCCTGTGCAAACAATGCCATATATGGATATGAATATAATGGCAAGCCCCTTGCAGGATGGAGCCCACGCATTGCTACGGGGGCGGTATTACAACCATTGCTTTCCTGTTCTGTGGGAAAAGAGTTTTACATAACTGCCAACAACGAACAACACAAATTACTGCTATTTGATAAAAAAGGGGCTATGAAATGGAGCGTTCAGAATTTACCCGCCGCCAATCAAAACTTTTCTATTATAAACCAGGGTGGCGATTTTGCATTTGTGAATGCTTCGGGCAATCAATTACTTGAAATAAACAGCGATGGCAATGATAATATTAAACCCCTGATTGATTCAGCTTGTAGTTTTTCGGCGATAAACATAACTGATACCAGCAGTGTTTATGCTTACGCAGGCAGTAATCAAATACGCTGCTATAGCGGTAATGGTACTTTTCTTCACGCTATAGCACTGCAAGGTGTGTCAATATCGGGCATACATTTTTTTGATGCTGATGAAACTCAATACCTGTTGGTGAATGACAGCATTAACAACCAGATACAAATCCTTACCCTGAACCTTGAGCAGCTTGCCACGTGGAGGCCAACGGCAATTAACCTGTGTACAATTACCGACCTGTTAGGCCCCGAAAACCTTGTTGGCATTTGCCCCAGCCCTGACGCTACGCTTAGCTGTACCAAACTGAAATAACAATTCCCTTAAAACGGAAAAACATCCCGGAACAAAGCTGTCGCAGCGCCGTATAATTTTGCAAGCGATTAAAAATCAATTTCTTACATTTAGGCAACATAACCCCCAAATGATTACTATTGAGCAATTAATAAAGCAGCCCAAATTTAAATGCGAGGGCAACCGGGCTGTTGTAAGCATTCTTTACGCCAGCGGACTGATAAACTCCTACTTTGAAAGTGTATTTAAAAAGTTTGACATAACACTACAACAATTCAATGCCCTGCGTATTTTAAGAGGGCAATACCCAAAACCTTGCACAGTTAACCTGATACGGGACCGAATGCTTGATAAAATGAGCGATGCATCGCGTATTGTTGAACGCCTACGCAAAGCAGGGCTGGTGGAACGTACCACCAGTAAAACCGACCGCCGGGCAGTTGATGTTTTGATTACGCAAAAGGGCCTTAGCCTTTTATCAGAAATTGATAAAATGGAGAAAGAATTGACTTTGCCCCATAGTAAACTTACCGAGGCGGAGGCCAAACAATTGAATAACCTGATTGAAAAAGTATTTGATAGCCTGCTGGGCTAAGTTATTTTTTAATAAAGCGGGCAAAAGCACCAAGCGGTAATTGCTTATCAAAATTATCCCGCAAAAACAGCTCGCCGGTTTCCAGGTTTTCGGGTTTAAAATTTTGCTGCACCAGGTTTTGTAAAATCATAGATGAAAAGCCCAGCGAGTAGGCGTTCAAAATCAGCAGGTGTTTCTCTTCGTCCAACAACTGCAAAACACCCTGCATCATCTCGCCTATGCTATCTTCCAATTTCCATTTTTCACCATCGGGGCCGTGACCATAGGCAGGTGGGTCAAGTATAATGCCGTTATATTTGTTGCCGCGTTTCACTTCGCGCTTTACAAACTTCAGGGCATCTTCTACTATCCATCTTATATTGTCTAGCTTGCTTATTTCCATGTTTTCACGCGCCCATGTTACCACCTGCTTTATCGAATCAAGGTGCCAGGTTTCAGCCCCGGCAGCACGGGCCGCAAGCGATGCGCCGCCTGTATATGCAAACAAGTTCAGAAATTTAGGTTTCTCTACCCCCAGGCTTTTTACCGATTGATATATGTATTCCCAATTAACTGCCTGCTCCGGAAACACACCCACATGCTTAAAAGAGGTTAACCCCAGCCTGAACGACAGCCCAGCATTTACCGAACCCTGTAGCTTATAACTTATTGTCCATTGCCCCGGCATCTCTTTCAGCTTTTTCCAATCACCGCTTGAGGAAGATTTAGGGACAAACTTTACATGGGCCTGTTTGTCCCACTCAGCCATATTTAACGAAGGCGCCCATACTGCCTGTGGTTCAGGCCTAATGGTAATATATTTGCCAAACCGTTCCAGTTTCCAAAAATCGCCACAGTCAATTAATTGGTAATCGTCAAAGTTTTGCGGGGTAAGCGAAAGAATCATCGGGCTAAGATAAGCCAGCAGGTTATTTTTTTACAATCACAAAAACATCTTCATTGGGCTTCTTCATCCAGTAGTGCTCGCGTGCAAATTTTTCTTGTGTTTCGGGGTTGGTGGTAAGCTCTTTATACGCCTTGTCTGACTCATCAATCTGCTTCAGATAGTATTGCTTTTTCTCAAGCAATGCCGAAAGCTCGGCATGTTTGCGGTACTGGTTAAAAAGATTGTTTTCATCAATAAACAACATCCAGATGGCAAAAGCCATGGCACACAAAAAGTAAGGGTTCTTCAAAAACGGTGGCAGCTTGCTTACCCGCTTTTTAAAATTCTTCCACATGATGAAGCCAAATTTCGTTGTAAACGCCTTTACGGTCAATTATATAACGGAATTTGTTTGCACACTAGTATTGTAAAGTAGGCAGGGCCAGGCGCGCTTTAATCCGATAAGGTATTTTAAACCCGGCATTCAGCAATAGGGCGAACAAAAGCAAGGGCAACAACGGGGCCCTGTAACGGGCCAAATTGCCCAATACAGGGGTGCAAATGCCAATTAATGCAAAATAACCGAGGGTAAAATTGAGCATAAACATTACCATGTTAAGATTTTGGAAGGCCTTCCAATAGGTAAGCCAAAAACAAACTATAATAAACGCTATAACAAGCAGGTTCTCGGCAGCGCTGGCCAGCATCATTACATTTCTTCCTTCCCATGGGTAGGGGCGGGCTATGGTGTTCCATATACCCACAGGGGCCACTGCCAAAATACTGGCCGCGTTGGTAGAAACAGCAGGAATTTGAATACGGCTTCCGGCGTTAAAATATTCTGCCTCTTTAATGGAATGTGTTTGCTTATTAACCAGCATTTGGGCCATATTAACCCTTGGCGACACGCGGTAAATATTAAAAGCAAGGATAAGCAGCAGCGTATTAATTACAAGGTATTTAGCCACTATAAAGCCTGTTGCCTGCTTTTTGCGGAATAAGAAAAAAGCAATTGCAGCAGGCACAAAACATACCAGTACAAAAAACTTTGCCATTAAAACTATTAAGGTCCCGGCAGTTACCGAAACGAGGTTTCGAAACAACGGTCGGTTTTGATTATTAAAAACCCCATGTATAATTAAACCCAGGCCCAGCACCAGCAGGGGCTCCTTCATAACCCCCGAAGCCCAAAAAAGCACCGAGGGCAACAACAAAACCAATACAGCTAAAAGTATTTTGTCGGTTTCGTTTTTAGTAAAAACAGCATTAACCATTAATACCCAGCCCACCAGCGAAAAGAAACACATAAACAATACATGCACAAAATAGGTATTGAAAGAAAGAAAAAGCAACAGCGCATTGAGCCTGATAACGGTACGATTTTCGTTAAACGGGGCTTCGTCGAAATTCCTTACCCAATTATGCATTTGGGTTTCGTAAACTGCTGTGCCGCTATCGGAAGGTAAGCCCAGCATAAGTTTTGTAAAAGAGGCTGGGGCTTGTACGGCAGCCTGCTTTAACACCAGGGCATCGGTGTAAAATTTATGTACGTCGTTATTCTGAACATCCTTGTAATAAAAGGTATAAACCAACCAGATAAAAATGCCCGTAACAAATTTAATGTTGAACAGCCCCAGGGTTACCAAGGGCTTTAGCCCATTAAGTTGAATTTTCTTAAAACGGTAAAAAGCGTAATTGAACAGCGCTAAGTATGAAACAGTAAGCAGGGCCCCCTTCAACATCTGAACTAAGGTATAAGATTTTACGCTATCATTTATCTTCTTATTTTCGGAGGGTTACGTATTTGGTTATGCTGATAACTGTCATACAGGCTTTGCCCGTTTAACAGGTTATTATTGAACAATGTTCGATACCATGCTCGGCGTTGATTTTAAACTTTTAAGGCGGTACAGGCAAATTGTAGGAATCCTTATAAAATATGGGTTCGAGGATATACTTGCCGGTGCGGGTGTATCGTTACGCGCCCGTATGGTAGAAGCGCTGTTGCCCAAAACCGTGGTAGCCGATATACATAAATATACCCGCTGGGAACGAATAAGAATGGCGGTGGAAGAACTGGGCACTACTTATATAAAACTGGCCCAGATACTAAGCAACCGGCCCGATGTAATACCGCTTGAACTTGTTGCCGAATTTGAAAAGTTACAAACCCATGTACCGCCTTTCCCAGGCGAGGAAGCAAGGAAAATTGTTGAGGAAGAAATTGGCAAAAATATCAATGACGTTTTTCTGTCGTTTGAAGACGTGCCGTTTGCAAGTGCTTCAATAGCACAGGTGCATAAGGCCAAACTAAAAGACGGCACGCTAGTGGTGCTGAAAGTGCGCCGCCCCGATATACTGGAGAAGATTGAACTGGACATTATTATTATGAAATACTTTGCCCGCAAGATGGAAGAGCGCGGGTACTTTGTAAACCTGGACCCCGTAGGCATTGTAAGGGCCTTTGATAATGCCATTCATAAAGAAGTAGACCTTAGCCACGAAGGCTATAACCTGCAGCGCTTTGCAAACAATTTTGCCAAAAGTGACATGGTGTACGTGCCAAAATATTACCCGCAGTACACCGGCAAAAAGCTGCTTACCATGGAGTTTATTGATGGCGTACACCCCTACGATACCGAGGGCCTGAAAAGAATTGGCATAAGCCCGCATGAGCTGGCCCGGAACGGAATGTTTGCGCTTTTTCAGCAAATATTTGAGCATGGCTTTTTTCACGCCGACCCGCACCCCGGCAATATGTTTGCCCTGCCGGGAAACAAAGTTTGCTTTATTGATTTTGGCATGATGGGTACAGTATTGAAAGCCGATGTTGAGTTCTTTGCCGACATTGTTTTCGGCGTAACCTCGAAAGATTCTAAAACGCTGATATGGGGGCTAAAAAACATTGCACTTAGCCAGCAGTTTGAAGGCAATAAAACCTTTGATTACGAGGTGGAGGATCTGATAAATGATTACCATGCGCTACCAGCCGATAAAATGAATATGTCGGACCTCTTTAACCGCCTGCTGGCGCTGGTAAACAAGTACACCATTAAAATGCCGCCCGATTATTTTTTGCTTTCAAAATGCCTGGTAACTATTGAAGGCGTGGGCCACCGGTTAGACCCCAACCTGGATATTATTAAAGAGTTAACGCCACACATTAATAAAACACTACGCGAAGAGTTTAGTGTAATGGCCATTCTAAAAAGGTTCCTCAACTCGGCGCGCGATACCCTTTCGCTGATAGAAAACCTGCCCCGCGATATAAGGGATATTGTTGCCAAAATTCAAAAGGGCGAGTTAAAAGTTACCATTGAACACGAAGGCCTGGATGATGTAACCCATAAAATTGACCTTGCCAGTAACCGCATTGCCGGTGGGTTTATCATCGGCTCTATACTGATGGCTTCTGCGATATTAATTGCGGTAAAGTTTCCGCCGTTGTACCAACATATTTCCATACCGGGCGGGCTGGGTTTTATACTGGCTAATGTGCTTGGCATACGTATGCTGTTTACCATCTTC
>DASZPC010000100.1:0-2468 GCA_035550455.1 Chitinophagales bacterium
GGTACTTTTAAAGGAAACCCAGCGCCAATGGGCGTTTACTCATACCACCTTAGGGTTGTATATTCCGATAACAATACCCGCTTTTACAAAGGCAGCATAACCCTGTTAAGATAAGGTAGTTAAAGTAACTAAAAGAAAGCCGCCCATTGACTTGGTTTCAACGGGCGGCTTTTGCTTTGTTGGTGTGTCGGGTGTATTTTAATCCTCCTCGTCATAAACTTCCTCGTGGTCGCCTACATAAGAGTCGTCCTGGAAGTTTTGGATGTTGAAGTCGTTTTTACGGGCAAATTCTTCCTGTTTTAATTTAATGCTGTTCAACCTGTCTAGCCTGAACGAACGATAATCGCCACGCAGCCTGCACCATGCCACCAAATGGCGCTTACGTTCCTTATACACAATAGCCATAGGCTCCACATCGCGTTGAGAAACACCTTTCTCGCGCGAATCGTATTCAATAGTAGCTACTTTACGGTTATCGATAGCGTTATTTAGCGTACTTAAAAGATTAGGGGAATAGTGCATTTGTTTCCGCTGCACAGCGGTTTTTGCATAGGGATTATTATCAAACATGGGAAAGTGGGTTTTGTGTAAACGAAGATATGTTTTAGTAACGTACACACAAACTTTTGCTAAAACTATTTTTTGCGTAGTTTCCGCAAAACGCTCATAAACAGGGCGTTTCAGAAACTTTAGCCACCTTAAAAGTTTCCTATAAAGAAGATGAAAACAAATATGTTAAGACTGTAAAGATTGCTCCAACACTGCAATTTTACGCAGGGCATCTTCGCGCTTTTTCTTTTCGCTTTCCACCACAGCCGGGGGGGCTGAGGAAACAAACTTTTCGTTGGCCAGTTTCCTTTCCACCGAGGCCAAAAAGCCACGGGCATATTCCAGTTCGGACTGAAGGCGCTTCTTCTCCTCTCCTTCATTCGCCACTTCACCAGTTGCTATAAAGAATTTGAAGCTGCCGGTAATAAAAGTCTTCATGCCATGCTTATCCTCTTTTACTTCTTCCAACTTATCGAGCCGGGCAAGTTTGGCTATTTTTTCGGCAAAAGCGTTGAATGATTCATTACCCGTTTGAACATAGAAAGCATCTACTGTTTCTGTATTCTTTTTATTGGCGCGGGCCCTTATTTCGCGAATATTCGTTATCAGGTCAAAACTCAGCTGTGCCTCGCTCAGCAAAGGCTCATTAATAGTGCCTGCCTGCGGCCACTGGCTAAGGTTAATGCTTTCGCCATCTTTTCTTTCGCGCAAAGTGTGCCATATCTCCTCGGTTATAAATGGCATGAAAGGATGAAGCAGTTGAACCAATTTTTCAAACGCATCAATCGTTTTATCGTAAGTGTAGCGGTCAATGGCCTGCTGGTAATCGGGCTTTACCAATTCCAGGTACCACGAGCAAAAATCATCCCATGCCAGTTTATAAACCGTCATTAATGCTTCGCTTAATCTGAAACTTTCAAACTGTCCGTTTAGTTCGGTAACTGTTTTATTCAGTTTGCTTTCAAACCACTCAATAGAGGTTCTGTTCGCTGCGTTTTCGCCATCCTTTATTTCCCACCCTTTGATAAGGCGGAGGGCATTCCATAACTTATTGCTGAAATTACGGCCTTGTTCGCAAAGCTTTTCATCGAATAAAATATCGTTTCCGGCTGGTGAGCAAAGCAGCATCCCCATACGTACCCCATCGGCGCCAAATTTTTCAATCAGTTCTAATGGCTCAGGCGAATTGCCCAACGACTTACTCATTTTACGGCGCAGCTTATCGCGCACAATACCGGTATAATACACATTACGGAAGGGCATCTGGCCGCGCCACTCGTAACCGGCCATAATCATTCGCATTACCCAGAAGAACATGATTTCAGGTGCAGTAACCAAATCGTTTGTGGGATAGTAGTATTGAATATCCTTGTTGCTGGGGTTTTCAAAACCATCGAATACAGAAATGGGCCACAACCATGATGAGAACCAGGTATCGAGCACATCCTCGTCCTGCTTCAGGTTTCCGATTTCCAACTTCGGGTTTTCAGCTTTGAACTTAGCTAAAGCTTCTGCCTCTGTTTTTGCAACTGCCACCAGGTTTCCTTTTTCGTCGTACCAGGCAGGTATGCGCTGCCCCCACCATAACTGACGGCTTATGCACCAATCGCGCACATTATCAATCCAGTGTTTATAGGTGTTTTTAAACTTGGCTGGATAAAATTTTATTTTATCCTCCATTACATCATCCAGCACCTGCGGGTTTTTAGCGAAAAACTTTTTCATGTCTACAAACCATTGCAGCGAAAGGCGCGGTTCGATAATCGCTTTGGTACGCTCGCTGCGGCCTACTTTATTAATGTAGTCCTGCTTTTTAATTAACAGGCCTTCTTCTTCCAGTTTAGCTACGGCCAGTTTGCGTGCCTTAAAGCGGTCTTCGCCAATAAATAACTGCGCAGCAGGCGCTATGGTGCCATCTT
>DASZPC010000101.1:0-2426 GCA_035550455.1 Chitinophagales bacterium
GCTATTCTCTAAATTGTTGATAACCCGGGGCCCGCATAAGCGGTAAAAGCAGGCGTGGCTAAACAACGCCTTCAACAAAGTACATATCTGTCTTTACCCGGCGGCGTATTTCTATTTCGCCATGCTGCAGGCAAATAAACCGGTCCTTCACCAGTTCATAAGTAGCGGCAGAAATGCTTATCCGCCCGCCTTCGCCATACTGTTCTACACGGGCGGCGGCATTCACCACATCGCCCCAAACATCGTGCGATAAGCGCCTGATACCTATGATACCGGCAGTCATTGGCCCTGAGTGGATACCAATACTCACCTCTACAAAAGCCTGGCCTTCACTTTTCTTTTGGGCCTTCAGTTGCTTTACATAATCCTGCATTTCCAAAGCAGCCGAAACAACCGCCGCCGCATTTTCCTTATCATCTGCCTGCTGCGTACCCACGCAAAGGTATGCATCGCCTGCTGTTTTAATTTTTTCCAGTTTTTTCCTTGCTACTATATCATCAAAGGCTTTAAAGTACCGGTCTATATCCATGGGCTGCGGCGCAGGCAGCTTTTCATCGCCCTGGTGCCGGTAACTTTTAAAATCGGCAAACAACACAGTGGCCAGGAAACTTACCTTGTGTTCCTTTTTTATTTCTTCCACCACTTCTTCGGGCAGCACACTATACAACAACTCATCGGTATGGCTTTTTTCTTCAGCAATCAATGAACTATCTTTGCGCTTTTGGTTAAAGGCATAAACAGCCAGCCCTGCAATTACCGCAAAAAGGAAAATACCTATAATAGAAACTTTTTTAACCAGTTTTTGACGGTCAATCTGCGCATTCATTTCAGCATCGCGTTTCTCCTGTTCGGCTTTGGCTATTTCGCGTTCCTTCTGAAAATTTGCCTCCAGGTCCATGCGTGCCAGTTTCTTCGCTATTTCTTCATTATGGCTGGCCTCGGCTAAGTTGTGGAACTTAATATGGTAATCCAGCGCCATGGCTTTATCGCCTTTCGAGAGGTATGCATAATACAATAGTTCGGCAGCATCTTTCTGCAATTCCAGTTCGCCGCTGGCCTTGCCCTCGTCCATCGACATTTTAGCGAAATTGATTACCAGGTCGTACTCATGGTCATTCAGTAAAATATAGCACATCATCAGCCTGCTGTGGCTGAATGAAGAAGCCGAACCGGTTTTCTGAAAAAGGTTCATCGCCTCCTGTATATACTTCATCGCGTCTTTAGACTGTTTTCGCTGATAGTAAATGGTGGCAAGGTTTTGATAGCAACTGGCTTTATTGTTAATGTTGCCCACCTCGTCCGATAGTTTAATGGCCTCGTTATATTTGGCTATGGCCTCGTCAAAATTCCCTTTTTTATAAGCCAGGCTGCCCTGTGCAAACATGGCCAGGGGGTAGTATTCTTTAAAATTTGCTTCGTGTGCAATGGCCAGCGCCTTTTGGTACAGCTCAAGGGCCTTTTCGTTTTCATTAAGCGCATCGTAAATAGAGGCTTTGCCATCGGTGCTGCGGGCCAGATTCTTTTTATCGCCCGTGGCCAGGGATAATTCATAAGCCCGCTGAAACATATCTAAAGCCTTACCATACTCCCCTTTGTTCAGTTGGATAATACCGGTCCAGTACCTGCTGAAAGCAAGGGTAGATGTATCGCCCGATTTTTTACTTAGGTCAGCAGCTTTGTTTAACAGCGCCTGGGCAGTATCATACTCATCAACCTTAAAATGGGCAACGCCCAACAAGGCAGTGGCATAGCCAAGCCCCTGGTTATACCCTATTTGCCCGGCCATTTCACGGGCTTTAGAAGCAGCGGCAATACCGGCGCGCGGGTTCTGGTTTAATAAAGACTCTGCACTTACGTTTAGTGTATCTACCTGGGTTTTGTCCTGCGCACGGCTAAAAGCGGGCGCCAACAACAATAACAAAATGCAAGCGTAAAATTTCCCCATTTACAGAAATTTTTTTGAAGATAGGCTATTATACGTTAAAAGCAAAAAAGGGGATAAGCTAAACCGGCTTAAACTGTTCAAAACCCTGTTTGCAGGTAAAGCAGAACCTGATAGCCCGGCAAAGGGTTGAGCCAAAAGCCGAACGGAGTGTAGTATCGGTACTGCCACAATGGGGACAACGTACCTTATTTAATTGTTCTTCGGTTAAATCGCCATCAATAACCGGCGGTGGGGCAAGGCCAAATTTTTCAAGCTTTACCTTCGCTTCCGGCTTCATCCGGTCGCTGGTCCACTGGGTTTCATAATCAACCAAAACGTTAACTTCTTCAAAACCCAATTGCTTTAGTTCGGTTTTAATGGTATCGCGCATCATTTGTATGGCGGGGCAACCAACAAAAGTGGGCGTAATGGTAATATGGCAGGTTTTACCACCGGCGGCAATATTTACATGGGTTACAATACCCATATCCACTACCGAAAG
>DASZPC010000102.1:0-2910 GCA_035550455.1 Chitinophagales bacterium
GTATAGTTATAAAGAGCCTCATTCCGGCAAAACCCGCGCTCCACGGAGCGCGGTTCTTTTTTATACCAACCCGCGGTTAAAAATTTGTATTTTCAAAAATCAAAAGCAGCAAAAAAAATGAAGGCGAAACTGATGGCATTATTGTTTATGGTTTTAATGGCGGCGGGTGTTATATCGTGCAACCACAATAAAATTGCCTGCCCTACTTACGCCGATAGTTTCCCTGAAGCAAAGACCAAAAAGAAATCGCCGGACCAGCCGCAAATACCCAAAGCCACTAAACCCAAAAGCGGCGTGCTGCCACCGGGTTATGGAAAGAAAAAATAACCGGGCGGTTATTGCTTAGCTTATTTTGGCCCAGATTTTATCTTTCGAGGTTTCTTCAACAAATTTTAAAAGCGCATGGTGTTCAGGCTTTGATAGCCAGGGGTCGCTGTCAATTAATTCCTGCGCAGTTTCGCGGGCAACTTCCAGTATGCGCCCATCGGCAATAAGGTCGGCTATGCGCAGGTTAATATTCCCGCTTTGGCGGGTGCCTTCAATATCGCCGGGGCCGCGTAGTTTCAGGTCTTCTTCGGCAATTACAAAACCATCGTTGGTATGGCACATTACCGAAATACGCTGCTTGCTTTCGTTCGATAACTTGTTACCAGTCATTAAAATACAGTACGACTGGTCGGCGCCACGGCCCACCCGCCCCCGCAACTGGTGTAGCTGAGCCAGGCCAAAGCGCTCGGCATTTTCAATTACCATTACGGAGGCATTCGGAACGTTTACCCCTACCTCAATTACTGTAGTGGCTACCATTATTTGCGTATCGCCTTTTACAAAGCGCTGCATTTCGTAGTCTTTGTCGGCAGGGCGCATCCTGCCATGCACAATACTCAACTTATAATGCGGCATAGGGAAAGCCCTCGAAATACTTTCGTAGCCATCCATCAGGTGTTTTAAGTCCAGCGCTTCGCTTTCTTCAATTAATGGGTAAACAATGTACACCTGTCTGCCCTTACCTATTTCTTCTTTTAAAAAGCCGAACAACTGCGAGCGGGCGCTATCGGTGCGGTGTATAGTTTTAATAGGCTTGCGCCCCGGCGGCAGCTCGTTAATTACAGAAACATCTAAATCGCCATAAGTAGTCATGGCAAGTGTACGGGGTATGGGGGTGGCAGTCATTACCAGTATGTGCGGCGGGTTGGCATTTTTTGTCCATAGCTGGGCGCGTTGTGCCACCCCAAAGCGGTGCTGCTCGTCAATTACCACCATGCCCAGGTTTTTAAAAACCACGCCATCTTCAATAAGCGCATGGGTGCCCAATACAATATCAATTTTGCCTTCGGCCAGGTTTTCCAGTATATATTTTCGTGCCTTTCCCTTTATGCTGCCGGTTAGCAGGGCCACTTCAACTCCCAGGCCTTTTAAGGCTTCAGTAAGGCTTTCGTAATGCTGTGTGGCTAAAATTTCGGTAGGGGCCATCATGCAGGCCTGGTAGCCATTATCAATAGCCATTAACATGGTAAGCAGGGCCACTACGGTTTTGCCACTGCCCACATCGCCCTGTAACAGGCGGTTCATTTGCCTGCCCGAGAGTGTATCTTTTCTTATTTCCTTCAAAACCCTTTTTTGCGCCCCGGTCAGTTCAAACTTCAGGTTCTGTTTGTAAAAGAGGTCGAACTTGCCATCAATTTTTTCAAATACGAAACCTTTTGAAACCTCGCCGCGGTTTGATTTTACCTTCAGCATTTGCAGCTGGATAAGAAACAACTCTTCAAACTTTAACCTGCGGGTGGCTTCATTTAACAGCAACTCGCTTTTAGGAAAGTGTATATTAATCATTGCCGGGTAGCGGCTGGTAAGTTTGTACCGGACAAGTATTTCTGTAGGAATAAATTCGGGTAAGTCGTGTTCTTTTAACTGGTCAACCAAAGTGCGTGTAAGGCGCATAATACCGCGCGAATCCAGCCCCTTTTTCCTGGCTTTTTCCGATGAGGAATAAACGGGTTGCAGGCCTTTGCCTTCGGCTTTTATTTCTTCGGTAAAAATTTCAACCTCGGGGTGGGGCATATTGTATTCACCATTAAAAAGGTTTGGCTTGCCAAACACAAGGTACTCAACACCCGGCTTTAAAGATTTTAAAATCCAGTCTGCACCCTGAAACCACACCAAGTCCATTTCGCCGGTATCATCCACAAACGAGGCAATAAGCCGCCGGTGCCTTTTTTCGCCCAGCATCCTGAAACCGTTGATGTGCCCTTTTAGCTGAATATATTGTGTAAGTGGTGTTATGTCCTTCACTTTATGTATAACTGAGCGGTCAACATATCTGAATGGATAGTATTTAAGCAGGTCGCCGAAGGTATGTATGTCAAATTCTTTGCGCAGCAGTTCGCCGCGTTGGGGGCCAACGCCTTTTAAGTATTCAATATTTGATTGAAGTACCGGTGGCATCAGTTTTCTGAATTCAGGCCAAAGTTAAAATTGCGGCGTTAACTGATGCTTCATTACCGATAAATTGGTAGTTGAGTATTTTACTTCCATTCAAACGACTTCAGCATTTCGTGCATATCCTGTTTTACAAAGGCTATTACCGGGGCCATGCTATCGCTGTTGGGTTCGCTGTAAAAGTACAGTGCGCCACGCACAAAGTTGTGTGTTGAATCGGTAAGGAAAAACTGCACGTTGCTGGCTGCATCGCCGCCCACATCGTATAATAGTCCGCCTACGCCGTGGGCATTTTCAATCCTTACCTCGTTTATGTAATCGGCTTTGGTGGTATGTTTAAACGAGAGTTTATGTGCGTCTTCAATTAATTTTTCAAGCGGCGTTGAAGCATTAATTTCTTTATAGGTAAGGTTTATTACGCCATTTAAAGGGGTATAGTTAACGTTTAACCAGCACGAAGTATTTATCAGT
>DASZPC010000103.1:0-1782 GCA_035550455.1 Chitinophagales bacterium
GTTGATGATGGTGTAGGCGCAGGGGTGGAAGTAGGGGTAGGTTCCTGCTTAACTGTATTATTTTCAGTGGGTTCTGTTCCCTCAGACTTGTTTTCCATCTCAAATTTATAGGCCTTAAAAGCCTTAAACAGCGAGGTAGCCATAATATCCTGCCCCTTTGCTGAATTAAGGAATTTCTCTTCATCGGGGTTAGAAATGAAGCCTATTTCGGAAAGAAGGCTGGGCATGGTAGTACGGTAAAGCACATAAAAGCCTGCCTGCTTTACCCCCAGGCTTTTGCGCCTGGCATTGGTTTCAAACTCATTTTCAATTTTAGAAGCAATGTCTATGCTTTGGTCCAGGTAAGCATTTTGTTTCATGCTCATAATAATATTCCCCTCAGGCGAGTTGGGGTCTATTTCATAGTTTTTGTCGCGGTCGTCCTCCAACAGTATTACCGAGTTTTCGCGCTTTGCCACCTCCAGGTTGGCCTCAGTGCGGTGCAGCCCCAATACATAAGTACTGGTGCCATAAGCCGATGGGTTGGTGTTTGAGTTGCAGTGGATACATATAAAAAGGTCGGCTTTTGCCTTGTTAGCAATATCGGCACGTTCGTATAACTCTACAAATTCATCCTTCTTACGGGTGTATATAACTTTAATGTCGGGAAAATTCTTTTCAATATAGTCGCCCAGTTTCAGGGCAACCGCCAAGGCTACATCCTTTTCGTTAATCTTATCGGGGCCAATAGCACCGGGGTCTTTACCACCGTGGCCCGCATCAATCACAATCGTTTTGATGGCAAAATTGTTACCTGCAAAAACGCAGGCGGACAATAACATACACACTACAAACAATAACCGTTGAAATTTCACGTTCTGCTTTTTTTATTTTTAGCGCCGATTAAACCAACTTTCACGGTTCATTTCAATGCAAATAAACCATTTGTTTAATCAGCGTAGCTTGAATATACCAAATCAAATATACCCATTGCATTACCCACCTGAAAAATTGCGGAAGGGGTATTTGATAACAATATTGCTTGCAATGTCTCTTTTTTTACATGCATATCCAAACGCGGAATTGCACAATTCAACATTACCCTATATTACATCCGTTGACAGCCTTATACCCAATACCACCTCAAAAGCTATTGATTCTACCCTCAACAGTGCTGATACAAGTAAGCCAGCAGGCCCTCAATCAACCATAACGCAATTTGGTGGGGATTCATTGCATGTTGATTCGCTTGCTGTTACGGATAGTATGATGGTAACGAACGATACTATCCATAAAGTTGACAGTGTAAAGTTAGCAGAAGATGAGGAAATAAAAGACCCCATTAATTATAAGGCAGAAGATTCGATTGTGTACGACATGGGTACCAAGAAGATGTACCTTTATAATACTGCCGATGTGAAATACCAGCAAATACTACTGGATGCCAACCTTGTTAAGTTTGACTGGACCACATTTACCCTTACATCCGAAGGGACAAAAGATAGTACGGGGGAATTAACAGGCAACCCGGTTTTTACGGAAGATGGAAAAGAATACAAGGCTAAACGGCTTGCCTATAATTTTAAAACGAAAAAGGGAAAGGTATATGAGGTGGTAACCAAAGAGGGGGAGGCCTATATACACAGCGAAGAGGTAAAGAAAAATGAATACGACGAATGGTATGGAAAGGGCAGCGAATATACCACCTGCGACCTGGACCATCCGCACTTTTACTTTAAGGCCAAAAAGGTAAAAATTGTGCCTAATAAAGTAATGGTAACGGGGCCTGCCAATTTGTGGATT
>DASZPC010000104.1:0-10806 GCA_035550455.1 Chitinophagales bacterium
GGCTCCTTTTGGGCTCGCAGTCCACAAACGTTTTTTGGTCGGGGAAAACGCAGTCAAGTTGCACAGTTACAAATAGCTCACCAAATTGTTGCATAGGCGTAAGTGGTTGGGCAAAGCCCGAAATTGCAAAACAAATGAAGAGGCAAAAAGCCGGTAATCTTTTTTTCATTAACAGAATTTAAACAGCCGGGCTGCATATAGGGCAATGCCGGTATAATAATACATGGGTTTACAGGTGTGAAAACGGCCATTGGCCGCTTGTTTGTTGCGCAATTTGCGCCCGCAAACACCCCATTGTGCAGTTCAACAGAGTTAAACGGTATAAACTTATCAAAAAAACTAAATTTGCCGCGCTTTTATGCTTAACAAAAGCGGGCATATACATCCTATTTTCGACCAACTGCTGCCGCGTGAAGACAAAGAGAAGCTGTTGAACCAAAGGGCAAAAGTAATTTGGTTTACCGGTTTAAGCGGCTCGGGCAAAAGCACTATTGCCAAAGGTGTAGAGTTGGTGTTGCACCAAAAAGGCTTTTTAACCATGGTGCTTGATGGCGACAACATCCGGGCTGGTATAAATAACAACCTTGGTTTTACCAATGAAGACCGGACTGAAAACATAAGGCGCATTGCCGAGGTGGCAAAACTTTTTGCGGGCTGCGGTATTGTTACTATTTGCAGTTTTGTATCGCCTACAAATGCTATCCGCGAAATGGCCAAAAGTATTATAGGGGCCGATGACTTTTTAGAGGTTTATGTAAATACGCCGCTTGAAGAATGTGAACGCCGCGATGTAAAAGGCCTGTATGCAAAAGCCCGTACAGGCGAAGTGAAGGATTTTACCGGTATTAGCGCCCCTTTTGAAGCGCCAGCTAAGCCCGCCCTTGAAGTAAAAACAGAGAAGAAATCAGTTGAAGAATCGGTAAACGAAGTGGTGAGCTTTGTATTGCCGCAAATAAAGATGAAACTATAGTATGCCTTATACACTCAACCATTTAAAAACCCTTGAAGCCGAATCAATATTTGTACTGCGCGAAGTAGCCGCGCAGTTTCAGAACCCCGCTATACTTTTTAGTGGCGGCAAAGATTCGATACTGGTTACTTACCTGGCTAAAAAAGCCTTTTATCCCGCGCCTATCCCTTTTCCTTTATTGCATATTGATACCGGGCATAATTTTCCTGAAACAATTGAATACCGCGATAAGCTGGTGGCAAAACTTGGTGTAAAACTAATTGTAGGCTCAGTACAGGAATCAATTGATAAAGGCCGTGTGGCAGAAGAAAAGGGATATACTGCTTCGCGGATAAGGCTCCAAACCACTACTTTGCTCGATGCTATTGAACAATACAAATTTACTGCCTGTATTGGCGGGGCAAGGCGCGATGAAGAAAAGGCCCGGGCCAAAGAAAGGTTCTTTTCGCACCGCGATGAGTTTGGCCAGTGGGACCCCAAAAACCAAAGGCCCGAGTTATGGAACCTTTTTAACGGGCGTATGAACCAGGGCGAACATTTCCGTGTATTTCCTATTTCAAATTGGACCGAACTGGACGTTTGGCAATACCTGGCTATGGAGCAAATTGAAATGCCTGCGCTTTACTTTTCGCACAGGCGCAAGGTATTTAACCGCGATGGGGTTTGGTTGGCCGAGAGCCCCTATATACCTATGAAACACTCGGAAAAGGCGGAAGAAAAAATTGTTCGTTTCCGTACAATCGGCGATATCACTTCAACAGGGGCTACACTTTCAACAGCGGCTACGGTTGAAGATATTATACAGGAAATTGCGGCATCGCGAACTACTGAACGGGGTGGGCGTGCCGATGATAAACGCAGTGAAACCAGCATGGAGGACAGGAAAAAAGAAGGATATTTCTAATTTCTGAATCAAATATGTTAAGTGGAGAAAAAGTAAAACTGTTGCTAAAGGAAGCCAGTGAATTGACAGCGATTTTTGTTTCAACCGCCAAAACATCAAAAGCTAATCATCCAAAATATAATATTAATAAACAGCTTTCCTGAGTTTATATATCTAATCTGAAATCAAGAATAAAAATGTCTAATCCTCAATCCGAAATCCCCAATCCGAAATTCAATGCCAGCAACTATCTGAATATGGAGTTGCTGCGTTTTACTACAGCGGGTAGTGTGGATGATGGAAAATCAACCTTAATAGGCAGGCTGTTATACGATTCAAAGTCTATTTACGAAGACCAGTACGAATCAGTAAAAGCAACCAGCGAAAGGCGTGGCGAACAGGTGGTAAACCTGGCTTTGCTAACCGATGGCCTTAAAGCCGAGCGCGAACAGGGTATTACCATTGATGTGGCCTACCGGTACTTTTCAACCCCCAAACGGAAATTCATTATTGCCGATACGCCGGGCCACATTCAGTACACACGCAACATGGTTACCGGCGCTTCAACTGCTAACCTTGCCATAATATTGATTGATGCCCGGCATGGGGTGGTAGAGCAAACACGCAGGCATTCTATTATAGCATCATTACTAGGTATACCACACATAGCGGTATGCATTAATAAAATGGACCTGGTTGGTTGGAGCCAGGAGGTGTTCGATAAAATATCAGACGATTACCGCGAGTTTGCCACCCGGTTAAAAGCCAAAGACATTCACTTTATACCGGTTTCAGCACTATTAGGCGATAATATTGTGCAGCGCTCGGAAAACATGAAGTGGTACGAAGGTGTAACGCTGATGTACCTGTTGGAAACCATACATATAGCCAGCGATATTAACCATATTGATATGCGCTTTCCGGTGCAGTATGTTATACGCCCCTATCTCGATAAGTTTCATGATTACCGGGGTTATGCCGGGCGTATAGCCAGTGGGGTGGTTCGCCCCGGCGATACAGTACAGGTTTTGCCATCGGGGTTCAGTACTAAAATAAAAGCGGTAGAGCTTGATGGTAAGCAGTTAACCGAAGCCTTTGCGCCGCTTTCAGTAACTGTTCTTTTAGAGGATGATATTGACATATCAAGGGGCGATATGTTGGTGCGCGAAAACAACCTGCCGCGCGATGGGCAAAATATTGAAGCGATGGTGTGCTGGATGGGCGATAAACCACTACAGTTAAATGGCAAATATGCATTGAAGCACACCACTAAAGATGTTCGCGCTGTAGTAAAGGAAATTAAATACAGGCTTGATATTAATACCCTGCACCGGCTTACCGAAAACCCCACCATTGGCATGAACGATATCGGGCGTATTTCCCTGCGCACTACGGCGCCGCTGTTTTTCGACTCATACACCCGTAATCGGGAAACTGGCAGCTTTATTTTAATTGATGAGGCTACTAACGTAACCGTTGGGGCTGCTATGATTATTGATTAACGCGACAGGCGAACCCGCCATATTGTTTTATCACTACTAATGTTTTATTTTTAAGTTTACCGGGCTTAAAGCAAAAGACTATTATATGAAGGAGAAAACGGTAATAGAACTAAAAGAAATGATAGATGGCGGAGTTGATTTTCAGTTGATTGACGTACGCGAACCCAATGAGTACGAAATATGCAACCTGAAAGGCGAGTTGATACCTATGGGCGAAGTGCCTGAAAGCGTAGGTAAAATATCAAAAGAAAAAGTAGTGGTTATACATTGCAGAAGCGGTGCACGCAGTGGCCGTATATGCAGTTACCTGGAAGAAAACCACGGTTATACAAACCTTTATAATCTCCGGGGAGGAATATTAGCATGGGCCAATGAAATTGACCCTGCTATGCCTACCTATTAGCTGGCTGTAAAACCGGCCCCCCGGCCAATATTATTAACTTATCTGGACCTGGATGCGGAATAAACTTGAACGGGCTTATTACAGTTTTATAGCTGATGACCGCCGCGCATCGCGCATACTTTTTTTGCTTATCGCGCTCGCATTTACATGGTTTGCCATTTTTGCTAAAAACACGCCCCTTTTAGGGCCCGTACCTCACCGGTTGTTAAATGTATTGCCGGCAATAACTGCTTTTCTTTCTTTTTTGCTGGTTACGCTAACGCCATGGGGGTATAAGAACTGGCAAAGCCTGGTTACTGTTTTTTTGTACGAATTCAACATTATTAATATTTACCTGCTTTACGCCACACAGCTACTGGATATGTACGCCTATCAGTTTATTATAGGCGTGGTCATAAGCAGTTACTTTTTTCAAAACCGTAAACAGATAAGGCATTTTTTTATGGCGCTTAACACAGGCGTCCTTTTCACCTTATTTACTTCCCATGCACAATCTTCGGCGCCGGCCGATTTTTATGTTACCTACCTTGTAAGCCAAGTGGTATTTGCGGTGCTTTACCGCTACCGGTTTATTACAGAGGATAAACTGGTGGAAAGCGAGAGGCGTTATCGCCTGTTGGCCGAAAATTCATTCGACCTTATATGTATTCATGCTGTTGATGCACGTTTGGAATTTGTTAGCCCCTCTATAAAAAGGCTGATGGGGTACGAGCCCGATGACCTAACCGGCAAATACCCGGCCTGGTTTATGCACCCCGATGATGCGTCACAACTGGGCAATTTTGATTTTCGTGACGAAAGGCGCTCTTTCCTTGATAAGCCAATGCAGTTCAGGCTTAAAAGTAAAACCGGCCAATACCATTGGTTTGAAACGGTATTTACCCTGCTCAGCGATTCAGATGGCACAACCGGTGTGGTCTTAAGCCAATCGCGGAATATTGATAACCGCCGCCTGTATGCCGAGCAGTTGGAAGACCGGACCCGTGAGCTGGAACGCAGTAATGCCGACCTCGAAACCTTTGCTTTTGTTTCCTCGCACGATATGCAGGAACCTCTGCGTATGATTTCCAACTACACCCAGTTACTGAAAAAGCGTTACAGCGATAAGTTGGATAGTGATGCTAAAGAGTACATAGAATATGCCAACCGCGGCGCTATACAATTATCACAGTTGATACGCGATCTTCTGGCTTATTCCCGTATTGGCCGTGCAGATGTAGTAAGGTCTCGTGTTAATATGGCCAGGCTGCTTGATGAAATGAAGAAAAATATTGAATTAGAGGTAAGTGAAAAACAGGCCCTTATTGAATATAACGAACTACACGAAGCCTATGCTGATAAAAACATGCTTATGCTGGTGGTGCAAAACCTTGTTTTGAACGGCATAAAGTATAATAGTTCAGTAAGGCCGGTGGTAAAGATAACTTCTGAACTGGCCGAGCATAACCGCCAGGTGGTGTACTGCGTGGAGGATAATGGTATTGGTATTGATGAAGCACACCAACAAAAAATATTTGAGCCCTTTCAGCGTCTGCATACTAAAGCCGAGTACCCTGGCACCGGTTTAGGCCTCTCTATTTGTAAGAAGATAATTGAGCGGGGTGGCGGCAGAATTTGGGTGAAAAGCAGCCTGGGGAACGGGGCAGGTTTTTATTTTTCCTTACCGGCGGCAAACTAAATCCTTTCGTTTTTTTCTTGCTTTAAGGCCCGTACCATTTGAAAGTATTTAAAACCTTTTGAAAAAGCATTAAGTGCCTGGGCTATACGCTTTGCTTTGGTGGCTTCGGTTTTGGCATCTTCAATCCATTTCGAAAAATACCGTTGCTCAGATTTTGGCAACTCGTTTAAAAAAAACTCTTTTGCTTTAACATCTTCTTCCAGGCATTCCATCAATAATGGCGAAAGCTGCATAGGGGTATCATCCACCTCCATCATTACATTCACAGTTGCCCCCTTTCGTTTGCCTATACCTTTACGCATGGCGGCATTAACTGCTAAAATAAAATCGCCACCGCCCATAGGTACTAATGCCGCGCCTTTATACGGGTAACTGTCTAACCGGCCTTTTACACGGTACGATTTTTTGCAACCGGGGTTCATTTTTTCCGATAATTCGGCAGGCACCTCAATAAATGTCCACCCGGTTTTTTCACCCTTCTCATCAAACCTCTTCAGTATAGCCTTAAATTTTACCATGCACTAAATTATCTCTATCTGCCTGGCTACTTTTTGTAGTATTTCAAAAACTGTTTCGGCCATTACGTTTTCGCTATCAAGGGTGGGGTTTATTTCACTGAACTCAAGGCAGCAAACACGTTCATTTTGCACAAACTCCAGTATTACATCGGCTGCTTCGCGCTCATTTAGCCCACCTTTTACAGGAGTGCCAGTTCCGCGCGATACGGTGGGGTCAAGGCTGTCCACATCAAAAGTGATATAAATTTTATCGCACTGTGCCAGGTATTTCAGTGCTTCACGGCATGTTTTGGTAACTCCGGTTTTCCTTATTTCCGAGGTGCTTATGTTTTTTACTTTGTGCTGCTTTATCAGGTAGCCCTCCTGTTCCTCATAATCGCGAAGGGTCATAAACAGCAGGTCGCGGTACTCAATTTTGGGGTTAATATCGCCTACATTTTTCAGCCGTTCCCACAACTCAATAGTTTCATAATCAAGGTCGTTCACCTTATTTTCAATGTTATCTTCACCCAAAGCAGTAGCCAGTGGCATACCATGCATGTTACCCGAAGGGGTGGTGTAGGGCGAATGCAGGTCGGCATGGGCGTCAATCCATATTACTCCCAACCTCGATTCCGGGTAAGCCATTTTTATACCGGCTATGCTGCCACCTGCTGTTGAGTGGTCGCCGGAAAGGATGATGGGAAACTTTCCATCTCTCAGCGAATCGCGCACCGCAGCCCCAACCCGTTCGTACATTTTTAACACACTTCGGATACGCTTGGAGTAACGGCTTTCAATAATGCCAAAAAGGGCAGCATTATCGTCAGGAATGTTAATACTGCGGTGGGTTTTAAAAAAATCGGAACGAAAGTCCAAAGCGGCAATTTTGACAGCATCTATGCCAAGGCTGGCGCCACGGGTACCGGCCCCTACCTCACTTTTTACCTCAATGAGCCTTATTTGCTTGCTCCGTTTCATAAAATAATGATTATCAATGCTTTATGTGGTCTGTTTTGGGGGTGTTAATGTAAGCTAAGCTATTAAGTTAAATGGAACCTAGGGCTAAGATTAAAAAAATGTGAGCAAATGTGTATAACCGTATGGGGTTCTTTCTATATTAGTTGCGAAAATATCCATAATTCTTTAATCCGTCAATCAAATGGCTGATAACAGAAAATTTATCCTGGCTCTTGACCAGGGTACAACTAGCTCTCGCTCAATAATATTTGACGATCAGGGGAATATAGTAGCCATAGCGCAAAAAGAGTTTTCACAAATTTTTCCGCAGCCGGGTTGGGTAGAACATGACCCCGAGGAAATATGGAACTCGCAGCTATATACCGCCAAGGAGGCCCTGCGTATTGCCGGTATATCGGCCAGTCAGATAGCCTCAATAGGGATAACCAACCAACGCGAAACCACCGTGGTATGGGATAAACAAACCGGCACGCCGGTTCATAATGCCATTGTGTGGCAGGACCGCCGTACTGCCGATATATGCGAGGGCCTGAAAAAGAAAGGGCTGGAAAAATATGTGCATGATAACACCGGTCTGGTAATCGATGCTTATTTTTCAGGTAGCAAGATTAAATGGATACTGGATAATGTAAAGGGCGCCCGCAAACGCGCTGAAAGTGGCGAATTGCTTTTTGGTACAATTGATAGTTGGTTGATTTGGAAACTGACTGATGGCAGCCTGCATATTACAGATTACAGCAATGCATCACGTACCATGTTGTTTAATATCAAAACGTTGAAGTGGGATGTAAAAATGCTGGCTGCTTTAGGTGTGCCATCATTAATGTTACCTTATGTAACCGATTCGAGCCGTATTTACGGTTTTACTCACCGCGGTATTTTTGATGTGGAGATTCCTATTGCCGGGGTGGCCGGCGACCAACAGGCGGCCTTGTTTGGGCAAACCTGTTTTAACCCGGGTACTGCAAAGAATACCTATGGCACCGGTTGCTTTATGTTAATGAATACCGGTAACAAAATGGTGAAGTCAAAAAGTGGACTGGTTACTACCATTGCCTGGGGGCTTAACGGAAAAGTAGAATACGCTTTAGAGGGCAGCATATTTATAGCGGGCGCTGCTGTGCAATGGTTGCGCGATGGTTTAAAAGTGCTTGATTCGGCCTCTGATTCAGAATACCATGCAACTTCGGTACCAAGTTCCGACGGGGTATATGTAGTGCCCGCATTTGCCGGCCTTGGCGCGCCATATTGGGAAATGCACGCACGTGGGGCTATTTTCGGTTTAACCCGTGGCAGCAGCAAAGCACATTTGGTACGTGCCACACTGGAGGCCATAGCCTACCAAACCCGCGATGTACTTACCGCTATGCAGCAAGATTCTGGTATAAAACTTAAATCGTTGCGGGTAGATGGTGGCGCTTCGGCCAATAATTTCCTGATGCAGTTTCAAAGCGATATACTGGGCGTTCCGGTTGAGCGGCCAAAAGTAACTGAAACTACCGCCCTGGGGGCAGCTTACCTCGCAGGCCTTGCAGTTGGTTATTATAAAAAGCCTAACCTGCAAAAGCAGGTAAAAATTGACCAGCAGTTTAAACCGGTTATGAAAGCCGCCGATAAAGAAAAACTTTATGCCGGTTGGAAAAAAGCCGTAGCGCTTACTATTAATTGGGGTAAATCTAAATAAGGTAAGCCCTTATTTTACCTTGAATATTTCGTACTCATATTCAATAGCTGAGGTGCTAAAACGCGACCTTATTTTGTACGAGTTAGCCGTAGTGGCGTAAATATGTGCTGTAAAAATGGCATCCTTGGGCATATCGTCGCATCCATCGCCGGTGCATTTTATCATCTTTAAGGTATAGGTACAGTCATCGGGCCACTCCACCTTAAATTTCATATAGCCTTTTTTGCCCTGTAGGTGCTCAATCTGTATGTTTTTATGGCGCACAATTATATCGCTGTGCCCGGCAACAGGGTCTTTAATAATAAACTTACCATCGTGAAATTTTTTACAATCGGTAGGCGTTTGCGTGGGTTCCTGTGCTTTGGCCCCAAAACAAGTAATCAGGCCAATAAGCGTTACAAGTAAAATGTGTCTCATCTGCTTAAACTGAATTTGAAAATGAAAATAATTAAATCAGTCATATAAGGATAACCTTCGGGTAAAATATCTTTCAAAATATTTTGAAAGTTCGGAAAATTCGCTTTAGCTTTGTTCTGTGAATGATGAATAATGAAACTGGATGAAGCCAAACAACAATTTGTAGAAGCCTGGGGCACCTTAGGTACCAATTGGGGTATTAACCGCACCATGGCGCAAATCCATGCACTGCTCCTGGTTTCAGATGAACCGCTTAGTACCGATGAGATAATGGACAAACTGGACATAAGCCGGGGTAATGCCAACATGAACCTGCGGGCACTGATTGATTGGGGCCTGGCAGAGCGGAAAGTGAAATTGGGCGAACGTATGGAGTTTTTTGTTGGAGAAAAGGATATTTGGAAAGTGGCTGTAAGGATTATACGCGAGCGCCGTAAGCGCGAAATTGACCCTATGCGCGCCACCCTGCGTAACCTGACACTAATTGATGATAAGGACGACAAGAAGGAGGAATACCAAAAGTTTATAAAACTGGTAAAAGATATTGATGCTTTTGCTGAATCAACTGATAAAATTGCTGATAAGATGATTTTGGCCGACCGGAACTGGTTTTATGGCACCCTAATGAAACTGATGATTAAGTAGGATACCCGCCGCTACCAAAAACGGATAGCGGTTTTTTAAAACAATGCATATTTCAATTATTTCTGAAAGTTTAAAATATGGCTATGAAAACAAAAATCCTTCAATACGATTTAGTGCTACAAAGCCTGCTGCTGTTTTCGCTTGTAATTTTTCCTGTATTAGGATTCTGGTCGTTGTGGTGGCTTATTATGTTTTTTTTCGTGGAGTTGCTTTACCAGTTTGTAAGCGGCCTTACGCACTTGCTGCTGCAACACAAAAGCATTGGTTTTGTACACTACCGGCAAATACATTTTTGGGGCGGAACCTTTTATGCAACAATATTATTAACCCTGCTTTTTACGGGTAGTTTACCGGTAGTGCCGGTTGGGCCTTTCTATTTTTTTATAGCAGCGTACATGGTTGTGCCGGCGCTTATTTGTGTGGGCTATTTTGTACTATGCTACTACGAGCTTAACCAGTTAACCCGCCGTGAATTCCACATTTTAAAATAACAGGTTATGAAAGCTGATAAAACCATTATTTACGATAACCACTGCCCTTTATGCACGGCTTATACCGCCGTCTTTGTAAATGCAGGCGTGCTAACAAACGATGGGCGTAAATCATTCGCCACGGCTAATACCTGCATCCTTAATACTATTGATATGCAGCGTGCCCGGCACGAAATTCCGGTTATTGATAACCAAACCGGCCAGGTGCTGTATGGTGTTGATGGCCTTGCTGAAATTGCTGCGGGCATTTTTCCATCTCTAAAAAAGCTATTCACTAACCATCGGGCAAAGGCCTTTATAAAGCCGCTCTATAATTTTATTTCATATAACCGCCGGATTATAGCTGGTTCACCGCCCGAAACCGAAACTGAAATTATTTGCGCACCCGATTTTAATTTAAAATGGCGGCTGGCCTTAATAACTTCCGGTATGGCTTATACTGCCGGGTGTATTTATGCTTTCGGTAGCCTTATGCAAATAAGCCTGCCGGTGTTGTATGCTTTTGTAACAGCCTATTTTTTTCTGCTGGTACTTGCCGACTTTTTGCTCAATAAAGCGTTTGTAAACAAGTGCGACTATATTGGCCATTTAGCCACGCTGGGCTTTGTAGAGGGCACTCTGTTTGTTTTAACTGCCCTGCTTTCAAAACTTACCG
>DASZPC010000105.1:0-2106 GCA_035550455.1 Chitinophagales bacterium
AAAGTGGCTGGCTTTTTATTCTTCCATTAACGATTCGCTGCTGGCTTACTATCCTTTTGATTCGCTGCCTTCCTCTACCGCTATACTGGTAGCCTATACTTTGGTGAAGAAGTATAACATGGAGGTAAGCCTGCCTGCCAAACATTCGCAGCTGCCTTTGCAAAATGTAACATACGCCACCCTTAAACCCAACTGGGGCAACCAAACGGCCAACGAATGGCTGTGGGATGGCAAGGTGCTGCGCCCGCGCTGGAATGTGGACCCCAACCTGGCCTGGACATTTGACGGGCAGGTGGTTAAACCCCTGTATGGCAATAATATTTACCAGCAATACGAATGGGACGGCGAAACCTTTAAACCGGTGTGGCGCGATAACCCCGCCGAAACCTGGGAGTACGACGGAAGGATAATGAAACGGCTGTACGATACGGATTGGGCCAGGCAATATGTAATAGAGGATGGCGAGGTTAAGCCCTGGAGCAATGTACACCCCGAAAATGAGTGGAAACTGGACGGGAACATTCCTGTGCCGCTTATTATTTTGATTATCAGTGGTATAGCAAGGTCGTATTAACCTTTTGACGGCCCTGTTGTTGGGCTTTAAGGGCTGTTTGTAATTATAGTTTAATTTAGCCCGGTAAATAGTAAGCTATGAAAAAATTGAGTTTTGGATATGTACTTGCAGCCGCTTTGTTATTAGGCGCCTGTAACCAGCACAATGCTGAAAAAGCAAAGGAGGAAACACCTGCCGCCGAGCATAAAGCGATAAGTATGGATGTAAGTACGCTTGGTTCAAACAAAGACCTTGTTTGCGGAATGACACTGAGCAATGGCGAAATTGGTGATACCACATCTTACAGTGGCAAAGTGTATGGTTTTTGCTCTTCGGAGTGCAAGGCCGAGTTTACGAAGGACCCGCAGAAATATTTGAAATAGTAATTTCTTATTTATGCCAGCAAGCAAAATTACAGGGGTGGGAATGTACGTTCCGGAACAGGTGGTTACCAATAACGACCTGGCCAAGCAAATGGATACCAGCGATGAATGGATAGTTGAGCGGACTGGTATAAAGGAACGCCATTTTTTTAAAGAAGGTGAAGACACGGTATCCTCAATGGGCGCGCGTGCAGCCGAACAGGCGCTGGAGCGTGCCGGTAAAAAAGCCGAGGATGTTGACTTTATAGTTTTTGCCACGCTCAGCTCGGATTATAATTTTCCGGGATCGGGGGTGCTGATGCAGCGCAAATTGCCTTTCAGGCATATAGGCGCTTTAGACGTGCGGGCGCAATGCAGCGGTTTTATTTATGCCCTTTCGGTTGCCGACCAATTTATTAAAACCGGTATGTATAAAACGATACTGGTGGTGGGTTCGGAAGTGCAGAGCAACGTGTTTGAAATGAGCGACCGGGGCCGCAACATGGCAGTAATATTTGGCGATGGCGCAGGCGCGGTGGTGCTGGAAGCAACCGATGAACCCAACAAAGGGATACTTACCACCAAGCTGCACAGCGATGGCCGTTTTGCCGAAGAACTGTACCTTGAAAACCCGGGCAGCCGCCGCAAACAGCGCTTTACACCCGATATGATTGAGAAGGGCGAGTTGCTGCCTTACATGAACGGGAAACTGGTGTTTATGAACGCCCTGAAGTATTTTCCGGAGGTGGTGGGCGAAGCTTTGAAAGAATGTAACCTGGGCGTTTCGGATATTGATTTGTTTATTCCGCACCAGGCCAATGCCCGCATTACCATGGCGGTGCAAAAAGAAATGAACCTGCCCGATGAAAAGGTGGTATCGAACATTGACCGTTACGGCAATACCACAGCGGCCTCTATTCCTATTGCTTTATGCGAAAGTTGGGAGCAGGGCAAAATAAAAGAGGGCGACCTTATTGCCCTGGCCGCTTTTGGCAGTGGCTTTATGTGGGCCAGCGCACTTATAAGGTGGTAAGCCCACTGGTTGTAAGTAAGTTAACACACCCTCCAACTACTTTCACATTTACCATGTGTAATTACACATGGTTATTATACATAAACCTGCTGTTTACTAACTTAAATTTGCATGGCTGCATGGTATGCAGTGCTGTTCTTTGACATTTTGTGAAAGCG
>DASZPC010000106.1:0-1982 GCA_035550455.1 Chitinophagales bacterium
ATGTTGGCACTGATAAGTTTGCTGGTATTGCCGTTTGCCACCCTGATACCCGTTTATGCAAAAGATATTTTCCACGGCACAGCTTCAACGTTTGGGGTAATTGATAGTATAATAGGAATGGGCTCGTTTTTAGGGACTATTTACCTGGCCTCGCTAAAAACCGGAACTAACCTGAATAAAGTACTGGCTGTGAACACCTGTGTCATGGGGGCTGGTATTTCGCTGTTTTCATACACCAGCTATTATCCACTGGCACTGCTTTTTATAGCGGTGGGAGCCTTTGGCATGATGTCGCAAATAACGATTACCAATACCATTATACAAACCGAAGTAAAACACAGCATGCGTGGCAGGGTAATAAGTTTGTATGCCATGGTATTTTTTGGCATGCAGCCATTGGGCGGTTTAATAATAGGATGGATTTCGGAACATGCCGGTGTAAAAGGCACCGTACTGGCCGAAGGGCTTATTGCTATTTTAATAGGCGCCATGCACATACGGTTTAACCGGCATAATAAACCCACCAGAGAGGCAAATACGATACCAGCAAATGCCGAAAGCGCCGCCGCACCCGGATTACTAAATAAAAACTAAAACATGATAACAACGCTTGACCCCACCACTGCACTGGTGCTAATTGACCTACAGAAAATGATTGTAAGCAGGCAAACCGTACACCCGGTTGAAACCATATTGCATAATGCAGGGAAACTGCTGGACGCCTTTCATGAAAAGAGTGCACCGGTTGTAATTGTAAAAGTAGACCCTTCGAAATTTGCTACTTCCACTGCACGGAAAGACGCAAAAATGCCCGCTATGGTTATAGGGAATGATTTTATGGATACAGCGCCGGGGCTTAAAACAAAGCCCGATGATATTTTAATTATTAAATATACCTGGAACGCCTTTTATGGCACGCAATTGCATAACGAATTGCAAAAAAGAAATGTAACAGGTATTGTGTTAGCAGGTATTTCCACCAGCATTGGTGTGGAGGGAACAGCGCGTGCAGCCAGTGAACATGGTTACAATATCGCCTTTGCCCTGGATGCTATGACCGACCCTGTTGCCGAAGCACACGCGCACAGCATGAAATACATTTTCCCGAGGATTGGAGAAAGCGGAACCACTGATGAAATAATTGCAAAGTTATAATAGCACTACATTTTTAAAACGCGCTTTGAGGCCATGTGCGCCCCTTTGGCGAGTTGCAACAGATATAAACCGGCTGGAACCTGATTACCTTCTACCGTTTGCTTGTTTAGTCTAATTATTCCTTGCAGTACTATTTTCCCGTTTATATCAAACAATTTATATGATGCCCCCAGCCAGGAATTATCTGTTTTTATTTGGAATGTGTTCAAAACGGGATTGGGATAAACAGCAATATCGTTGCTCAAACCGGGTTGCTGAATAGCCGTTACATTTTCCACACTGCCACAAAGCCCGGCGGTATCGAGATTGTTTACATCATCTAAATAAAAATCGGGGCGGCTATCGGGTTGTATGGCATGAAAGCAAACATTATGCATTTGCAGCGAATCGATATGCCTGATAAATAAACCGGAAGCAGGAAGGGAATCGCCAAACAAAGTTGCTTCGGGGCCAGCACTGATATTTTCAGGAACAACAAAACCGGGGCCCAGCGAAGGCCATCCGCCCGGATAGGTTACATCAATATTTTCGAGCTTTATGTTCCGGGCATCGTAACCGGGTATGCCTGTAATTGAACTGGCGCTATCGGAAGATGCATTGATGATTATATTGCGCAACTCCACATCGCGCATATAACCTACTCCCGGTACAGCGGCCGTATCGGTATATTTATTGGCCCGGTTGCCAAGCCTGATACAAACAGGTGTATTTACACCGCTAATATTTATGTTCTCTATTAAAATGTTTTCCATACTGCCCCCATCTACCACTGCCAGGTTAATGCCACATTTACCGGGGCTATTGCTGCCAAAAGGGCCATGAGTACT
>DASZPC010000107.1:0-9397 GCA_035550455.1 Chitinophagales bacterium
CTATTCGCCGCCCGGGCAAAGTTAAGCATGCCTGAATATTTTGCATTTTCCCAAACGGCATATTTCGATGTGGACAGCATTTTATTTAAGCCCATAGACGACCTTTTTGTAAATGAGGAATATGTAACGCATGTGCATAAAGTGTATAAAATGGGCGATGATATGCCGCAAATGTATTGGTGCAAAGCGCCGGTAATCATGGAGCATTACGGATTAGATACCACTTACCGCTTTCCGGGCATCAATAGTAGCTATGCTTTATTGAAAAAAGACAAGGCAGGATATAAAGTATACCAAAAAGCACTTGAAAACCTGTTGGTTAACCCTATCCCGCTATCAAAGCATTACCGGCATTGGGGCATGGGCACAGGGCAGCAACCGGATGAACTATACCTGAATATAGCCTGTGCCCAGTTAAAAACCATGCCCATAAACAAGCAACCGCTTTATTTCCGGAGTTCAATGCAGAGGGAAAGCCAAAGCATAGGCACCATTCAGCAAGATTTTTACGGAATCAGCCTTTTCGGGGGCGATAATTACAGCCATGTTAGCCTCAAAAGGTTATACAACCACTTTGCGCGGCCCTGTTTCGAGAAGTACTTTCCCCATAGCCAGTTTCAAAAAATTGAATATTTGCTTCACCATAAGTTGGCAGACCAAAAACATTAAAAACCATAACGATGAAACCTATAAAATTCCCCAAACCTAAACCCTGTGGCACATGCTAACGGATGAACAAATTGCGGCCAGTTTAATAGGCGACATAACTGCCAAATTAAAAAAAGCCAACGGCCAGATAAAACCGGCTGATTGGGGGCCGAATTATGTGGTGGCTACAAATATAGCTGCCGAAATCAGTGTACATTGCAAAAGCGGCGTTTTCCCCGAAAGCCTGATGAAGGCAAAAGCGCCAAATGAAACTGCACAGGAATTGCAATACCGCAAAGACATTTACGAAGCTATTACGGTGCCCTATTGGCAAAGGGCCTTAAGCGTGGTAAACCGCATTTGGGCAGAACAGAATTACAGTATTCAATGGAACAATGAAGATTACCGGCAATATCTGAGTGTGGAATACCCGCTATATGGCAGTATTATTTCGTGGTTTAAAACAGTATTTACACCCTATAAGATTAACGACCCCAATGCTGTATTGGTAATTGATACAGGTGAGCTACCAATGAAAGAAAATGGCGATGGAGAGCTTATCCCCGACCAGGCAGAGGAGCTGGAGCCAAGTTGTGTTATATACGCCAGCAATAAGGTGCTTTATTTCGATATGAACGAATACTGCCTTTTACTTACCGATGAAAAGAGGCCAGTTAACTTTGGCGGTAAAATGCAATTACAGGGGCTTGTTTTTTACCTGTATACCACCACGAGCAAAATAACTATTGTGCAGGTGGGGCAAAAAAGCGATTATAACTTTGTAGTCGAATCTGTTTACCTGCATGAACTGGGTTATTTACCGGCACAACGGTTGGGCGGTATACAAATACCTGAATGCCAAGAGGACGATATAGTCTATAAAAGCTTTTTCAGCGCGGCCATACCATATCTGAACAAAGCGCTGAAGCTGGATAGTACTTTGGATGTGTCTATCAACAAGCACGCCTACCCAATCCGGGCTTACTACAAAAATAAATGCAGCAATCCCCTATGCGATAAGGGCCGCATCCCGGTATATGACCCAATGAATACGGACGCAATGAATGATACAAGTTTTGTTGCAGCAAACGCCTATAAAACCTGTCCGGATTGCGGTGGTACCGGCGAATTGATAGGCTTTTCACCTATGCGCGACTATATCCATGCACCGCAAGGAAACCCAAATATCGAAAGCCCTATTCCTTTTCCGGGGTTTGCCTATATATCGCCCGATTCGGGCATCCTGGAGTTTGTAGGCAATAAAACCACCGCAGATATTGAAAAAGCCTTTATGTTTATGAATATTGACGTATCGCTGAAAGGGGCTAATAACGGCGTTGGCAGTATTGATAAAAGCACTGCTACTAAAGCTAAAATTGACCGGGAAGAGCTTTTTGCTTTTCTGTTGAATATTTCGGAGCAGGTATTTAGCTCCCTTCAGTTTGCTATCGATACATTGGTAAAAATCCGCTATCCTAATGCGAAGGAAAAGGTAAGCATTAATTTCCCGATGAATTTTGATATACGGGATTTGGATGAACTAACCGAGGAAATATCGAAAGCGCAGCAAAGTAATTTGCCCGATATGGTACAGCGCGAATTATCTAAAGAGTATATGCAAATGCGTTTCCCGGCGCAAAAAAACATGGAACGCATTGCTGATATAATTTTTTATTGCGACCCACTTGCCACAAGGTCGGTAATGGATATAACGGCTTTAAAATCGCAATTCCTGATTTCGGATATTGACGCGGTACTGCATGTTCATATTTATTATTTTATCGAACAAAAAATGTCTGAAAACCCCGACTACCTGCTTACCGATTTGCAAACCATAAAATCGGATATGCAGGCAATGGCCAAAGATAAACTTACTGAATTAAACGCCGGTAAACCTGCAAGCTCGGCAGCCGGTATATTATCCGGGCTGGATAATTTTGGAGGCTAAGATTAAAGACCTTATTGAAGAAAAAATTGCGGCTATTGAATCAAAGCCAACAGCCTTTATTACTGCGGTGGATAAGGCTATGGAAAAGCTGTATAAGGAGCTTTTGGCGCAACTGCAAGAATTGGCTACCGAAAATGGCATATTGGTTTTTGACGCGGCAAATATAGGCAAGATAAACGCCATCCTTGAAAAGCTGAAATCATCCCTTTTTGGCGGCGAATATCTTAAAGCATTAAGCGGCTTTGCCATTGAGATACAGAAGCAGGCCGAATTAAGCAATAAGCTGTTGCAGGCGCAGGGGATAAAGTTTAAAAACAATGATACTTATGAGGCAATGATTAAGCAGGCCCAGCATAACACCCTGCTTTTATTCGATGAAAACGCAGTCAGCACTGAACTTTTACAGCCGCTTAACAAGATATTAACTTCCTCGCTGGTAAACCGCGTGAGCCAATTACAGGCAGGCGAAGCTTTGCGGGATGCCATGACCGGCGAAAATGCGCTTTTTCAAAAATATGCCAATACTTATGCGCATGATGCTTTTGCTACTGCCGACAGGCAATATGCAAATTTGGTGAATAATGATTTTGGATTGGTATTTGCCCTGTATGATGGTTCGCGCATAAGGGGGACGCGCTATTTTTGTTGTGTGAGAAAAGGTAACTTTTTTCACCGCGATGAAATTGCCAGTTGGGGACAGGATGAAAGCCTTTGGGAAAACCCGCATGAAGGCGGCACTTGTGAAGCCGCCAAAGGTGGTGGAAGAAAGCCGGACACTAACAGTTCAAACATTTTCGATTATCTCGGCGGCTATGGGTGTATTGATATTTTGGTTTGGATGGCTCCGCAATATGTTCCCTTATCTGATATTGCCCGGGCAAAAAGCTTGGGCTACTATTAACAGGGGGTGCCGGAAAGGGCTTGTTATTGGCAGGCGGCAAATCAAAAGGCGGCAACCTAAAAATTAACAATTTCAACATTAAGCGAATATAGCTGCAAAAAAAATATACAAAATATACCTTTAATTGAGAAATTGTCTATTTTTGACTTATAAATAAACGCTATGCCGGTAGTAAGGAATGAGAAAGGTAGTGAAATTGAGGTAAGCAATTTGATTGCCAATAATGAACAATTATTGAAAAAGTATGGCTATACGCTTGTTCATCAACCGCCCGTTCCGCAGGTACAAAAACCCCTGACCGAATTGCCGCAAGAACCCAAAAAAAAAGAAAAAGTTGTTGCGGATAGCTCCCCTGAAATAGTTGAAGCCAATGGCAGCGATAATGAACGCTTGATAAATTTTATAAAAGCGTCAAAAACCAATGAAAACTCGTGGGCAGATGTAAAAGCGATGGTAAAAGAAGAATTTAACTTGGATTTGCATTGGAAAACGATTGAAAAATATTATAAGGCTTAAATATGGCAACGCTAAAAGACATAGCGGCACTGTTTGGTTTCCCGGTGGATAAGGAAAATGATTTCGATATTGACAAATTCAGGCAGCATGTTGATGGCAACTATATAGCGCGTGAGGAGGCCATTAAGGACCCGAAAATAACCGGGGCAATAGTTGGCAGCCGGATGGGTAGCATTACTACAAAGCTGGCTTCGGCTTTTAGCCTTGATGCCGGTACCATCAAAGATAAAAAGGTGGAAGATATTATTGAAATGGTTGCCGGGCAAACAAATAATACAGTAGAAAGCCTGAAAAAAAAGCTGAGCGAAGGCAATGATAAAAAACTGAACGACCTTATGCAGCAGTTGGCTGAAAAGGAAAAGTCGGTAAATGATTACAAAAAACTTGCAGACAAAACTGCCGATGAATTTGAAAACTATAAAAAGGAATCGCAAAACTTATTTAAAGCCTATAAGGTAAGCAATGAACTCAAAAGCATAAAATCGCAGATTCCATTTATAGATGATTTTTCAAGCAATGCCTTATTGCAGGCGGGTTTTGAATCGGTTATTGGCAATAAATATCAGTTTGACCTGGACGAGCAGGACAATTTGGAAGTAAAAACCAAAACCGGCGAGTATATAAAGTCGAAAAAAAATGCGGGCAAGATGGCGACTGCTGAAGAGGTATTGATGGCTGAAGCCGAGGAAGCGAAATTGATAAAGAAGAATAAAGGCCCTCAACAGCCGGTTATTCCTTCTATACAACAACCAAAAAGAGACGAACAACCAAAAAGGCGTTTGAACCTGAATGCTTTAAACAGGTATGACTGATATTGTGCGGTGGAGCAGTGGGTAGCTCACCGGGCCCATACCCCGGAGGTCGCCGGTTCGAGTCCGGCCTGCGCAACAGAACTTCACTTGTGCCTGGGACGGCAATAATGTCCCGATTGTGGAAGCCTACCCAATAGACAGGCGCATTATTAACCAAAAAATACTATTACCATGAGTGATATAATTTCGCCTTTAGTGGCGTGTCCTGCGGTGCAGATGCGCCTCAACGACCTTTATGATAACTACCCTATTGAGCCTACGCCCTTAACTGTTTTCCTCAGTTCTAACCAAAACCTGCAAGGCATACAATTATTGCCGCAATACAATTCGCCCGGTGGTGGTAAAATACGCAAAGTGCAGGTAGTTTATACCCCAAGGTACGTAGAATCAGATGTAAGCACCGGCTTAACTACCGATTGTAATACCGATAATAAACCTGCCCAAAGCTATGCAGAATATGAAATTGACACTGATACCGGCGTAGAGTTGAAAGAGCAATTTCCCCTCCGCGACCTGATTATCAGTTGCCAGCAAAACGATAGCTACATAGCTACGCGGATAATGGCCTTGCTGGATGGTTGCAGGCGTAAGATGGAAACACAAATAACCAACGAATTGGTATTTAATATGGGCAAGTTTGCCAAATCCGATAAGGTAAATGTTTCTGTTGACCGCACCTATAAAGAGGTAAAAACTGTTTATAGCGATGGCAAATTCAACGAAAATGCCCTTTCGGAAATTTACTACTCTGCCCGCCAGGCCAATTTCAACAGCATACCTTTCATTTTTGGAACCGGTACTATTGAAAAATATTTCCAGGCATTAAAAGCGCCCGCTAATACCTACTGGGGCCTTGACCTCGGCGAATACACCGATGGCAAGTATGTGTTTATGCCAAGCTACCGTATCAGTGATGCTTTTGACACTGACTCGTATGAGCATTTTGTGGCATTAAGCACTAACAGCCTGGTTATCCTTCAGTACAACAAATTTGATGGCATGGTAGGCCTGAATACCATTAGCGGCACTAATGTGGGTTTGGTGCAGGATGTTATTATCGACCCGATTACCGGCATGCACTTTAACTACAAATGGGTTTACAGCCCTTGCGGTGAATATGCAACTGCTGTTATAAGCACCGCCTTCCAGCTTGCTGCCTTACCTAACGATATGTTTTCAAGCGATGACCGCCTTAGTGGTGTTCGCGGCAGCTTAAAGTTTAGAATAAACAACTCATAATCGTGGTGCTTGACTGCTTAAAAGACTTAATCGGTGTCCGGGGCGCAAGCTCCGGCACTGGTTATTTGTCTTATATCAATCAGTTACCCGGTATAACCATTACCGATTTTGATAAAGCTATCAATAACGAGCATAGCAATGCCCTTGCACGTATTAATGACCTTTACGATTTAGCCATACAAAATGTTGCCTCCGATGTGCAATCGGCCATCGCCGGTAAATATGAATTAAAAACCTTCATTGAAAACGAGGTGATAGGTTATTACTGGGAAAACAAAAATGTTCGGGCCGCCATTGCTAACTCAAAAACAGGTATTCAGGCAAGATTAACCATTTCGCCCTATATGAAATTTAAGGTCCACAGGATAAGGCTTTTCCTGAATTATACGGGCAACGTAACGGTAGAGGCGTGGGATTTGATACAGGGAGTTAAGCTGAATGAAGTAACGGTGGCCGTAACCGATGGCGTAATAAGTGAAACGTTGGTGGATTGGGAGTTTGCCACTAAAAAACAGCGCATTGACTTGTTTTTCGGCTACCATTCTGATTTTCCAAGCTACCAAACCAATATCACTGCTTATAAAGACGACTCAACAGTAGTACCATGGTTGAATAGTTGGATTTTTTTCAGGGGATGTTCATTGCCCGATGGCTATGCCCCACTCTATAAAAACCTGAATGGCAATAGCGGCACATCGGGGATAAGTATGGATTATAGCCTTCAATGCAGCTTTGATGAAAAGCTGTGCAACATCAAAAATATGTTGGCGCAACCACTGCTGTATAAGCTTGGATGGCTGATAATGAAAGAAATTAAACATAGCAAGCGCCTCAATGGCGTGGTGGTAGGCTTCAGCAAAGACCATGACGAGTTAATGCATGAATATGAAGCGCAATACACTAACCAGATGAACCAGCTATTCAGAAACCTTGCCATGCCCCGGGATTTATGCTTCAGTTGCGACCAAAGGGTAAAATCACAAGTAATACTGCCATGACCATTGATGAATATATAGGCCAAGCGAAACAAAGGATTGCTGAATTAGACGAGGCAAAACTAATCATGCCTATAGCTTCTGCCATTCACGCTAAAATGCTGAAAAGGATTTTCACCGATGGCAAAAAGGCAAGCGGCTCCATAGGGGTATATAGCACCAATCCTACCTATGAGTCAAAAAAAGCTTTCAAAAACAAAAGCCCTTTTAAGGCGGTGGGAAAAACGGGAAAAACAAAGTTTAAAGATGGGCAGCCGCATAAGAGCATGTATTTACCCTTCGGTTACAAGCAATTAAAGGATATACAGGGCTATGAATCAAAATTTGTAAACCTGGTTTATACCAGCGATTTGCGCAACGATTTTGCAAGTGGGATTATGACAGATGGGCCTGCTGTGGTGGTAGGCATTAAGAGAAAATTGAACCAGGATAAAATACAATGGCTAAAGGAAAAATATGGCAGCGACCTTTTCGCGCTTACGCCCGGGGAAAAAGATTTGTTTAAACACGAAGCTGTGAAAGCCGCGAATAAATATTTGTTTGGATGATAGCTGAATTGCTGAATACCATTGCTGAGCGGTTACTGCCGAAGGTGCAAAAGCCTTACGGTTTAGGGAATATTATTGTGAGGGATGGCGATATTAAGGTACCTGCATTTTTCAATAAAGAACCATTGGCATGGCAGCCTGATAATTTCACCTCCAGTTCATTATTTGTAATGAATGGCCCGGTAACATGCAGCCAATCGGATAATGAAGTAAGCTGCGGGGTATATGAAACCAAAACTGTGCCTTTAAGGCTGTTTGTATATAGCAACACAAACAGCTCACAGCCATGTTCTTTTTTCGATGAACAATTAGCTAACGACATTATTGCCTTACTTGTTTTTCAGCAAGACAGGAAGTTAGCCGAACAATATACCCTTGACCACATAGAGTTAACACTTACCGGAAATGAATATCGCCATGATATTGTTTATGGCCAGCTTTTCGGGATGATTGAGAATAAAATAATAGAACCGGCGCAACTATTCAGCATTGACTTATCGCTCACGTTTACGGGTAATCCGGCATGCTGGTTTAAGAATTGTGATTATTTGATAACCGAAGATAATATAAACATTTTGCCATGAAAAAAGCGCTTTTCTTTTTGTTTTTGATGCCCATATTTGTTTTCGGGCAGGTTTCCCTTGGAGGTGTAAAAATATCGCAGTTACCTGCTTTAACGGGAACACCCAATACTACCGATTTATTACCTATAGTAAATAATTCGCAAACCAAAAAAGTTACCCTTGCGCAGATATTGGCATTAGATACTGCATCACATACAGGGGCTACCGGCCCTACCGGCCCTACCGGTAATGCAGGGAATAATGGCGCTACCGGAGCCACAGGGCATACCGGAGTAACAGGCGCTACCGGCCCCACGGGTGCCACTGGCGCTACCGGCGCAAATGGTTCGGACGGTAGCAATGGAGCTACCGGGCCAACGGGAGTGGTAGGGGTAGCCTATAACGGACTTACCATAAGTAACGACACAGTAACTCTCGGCGGCGATATTTCAGCGCCTACTTTTTTAGTGAACGCTTCACGATTACCTTTTTTGATTACCAACGATTTGGGAAGTCCCGCCCAAAGTTTTGGGATTGGCGATTTGATAAGTCTGGGCGCAGGCTTGGATGGAATCGGGGCGTTAATTGGCGTAGATAGCCAGGTGCTTATTCAGGGCGCAGGGCAAGGTATTTTAACGAACGCAGACGGTGGAACGGGCATTTTAATTTTGCAAAATAGCTCACCCGCATGGGCATTGCCCACCACCGCAGGCAGTAGCGGACAGTTTTTAAAAACCAATGGATTTACTACTACTTGGGCAAGTCCTTTTCCAAGCAGCAGTGCAGGTTTTCTTTACGACAACGGCAGTGGTATACGCAGTTGGGCAAGCCCTTTTCCAGCCAATGCGGCCGGCCAACTTACAAATGATGGTAGCGGTAGTTTAAGCTGGGCCCCTATTTTACCCGCCAACTCTTCCGGCTACCTTTTAAATGATGGTAGTGGTGGTTTGAGTTGGGCAACAATAACAGCACCTACTATTTTACATGCAAGTAACGGGCTTAGCACCGATGGCGATAGCGTTATCCTTGGGGGCACCTTAAACAGGAATATGTCAATAGATGGGTTTGGGTACTTGGTTAACATCAATTCATCTAATCGAACCGACTCTGTTACCAGTGTGTACATAGCGAGAGCTGGGCAAGGATTTTCCTTCTACAATTATTATCAGGATGGCTCTATTTTCCCGAATTATGTAAACAATCTTTTCATAGCCAATGATACGATTG
>DASZPC010000108.1:0-6243 GCA_035550455.1 Chitinophagales bacterium
GGAGTGGTTATGTTTCTATACTACCGGTTGACCAGGGTATTGAGCACAGTGCCGGAGCCAGCTTTGCGCCCAACGTGCCCATGTTTGACCCCGAAAACATTGTTAAACTGGCCATTGAAGGCGGATGCAATGCGGTGGCCACTACTTATGGTGTATTGGGCATAGTGGCACGTAAATACGCCCATAAAATACCATTTATTGTAAAAATTAACCATAACGAATTTATAAGCTACCCCAATAGTTATGACCAGATTATGTTTGGCAGCATAAAGGAGGCATGGAACCTTGGGGCTGTGGCTGTAGGCGCTACTATTTACTTTGGCAGCGAAGAATCGAAGCGTCAGATTGTGGAAGTGGCCAAAGCCTTTGATTATGCCCACGAACTGGGCATGGCTACTGTGCTTTGGTGCTACCTGCGCAACCCGGCATTTAAAAAAGATGGGGTTGATTACCATGTTGCGGCTGACCTTACCGGCCAGGCCAACCACATTGGCGTAACTATACAGGCCGATATTATTAAACAGAAATTACCTGAAAACAATGGCGGTTATAATGCCATAGCTAACTTCGGCAAAACGCATAAAAAGGTTTACAGCGAACTTACCACCGACCATCCTATTGACCTTTGCCGCTACCAGGTGGCTAATTGCTATATGGGCCGCGTTGGGCTTATTAACTCGGGCGGGGCATCATCAGGCGAATCGGATATGGCAGAGGCTGTGGCCACCGCCATTATAAATAAGCGTGCAGGTGGTATGGGCCTTATTTCGGGCCGCAAGGCTTTTCAACGCCCTTTAAAGGACGGCGTAGCCCTGCTAAATGCTATACAAGATATTTACCTGAGTAAGGACGTAACGATAGCCTAGGTTAAGTTAGTGGTTATTTCAATTTATAACCCCGAAGAAGTGCAAAGCATCTTCGGGGTTTGTTTTTGTCTACGTATGGTTGGGTTAAACAACAGATACCCCGCTACCCTAAATAATTTATAACTTGCGCCCACTTGAAATATCAGTCAGGTTATGAGTGATGAAAAAGAACCCTGGTGGAAACGCTTTCGCAAAGGGGTGCAAACCAGTACGGAGGAAAAGATGGAAACCCCGGAGGGGATTTGGCACCGCTGCCCCAATTGCAAGAACACCATTCTGGTTACCAAACTAAAGGAAAACCTGCACGTCTGCCCCGAGTGCAATTATCATGAACGGATAGATTCGCTGGAGTATTTCTCTATCATTTTTGATGATGGAAAGTTTACAGAGTTGTTTGATGAATTACGCCCGGTCGATTTTTTAGACTTTACTGACCTTAAACCATATAAAAAGCGTATTGAGGAAACTACCGAGGAAACCGGCCTGCACGAGGCTATACGGGTTGGGGCAGGTACTACCGGGGGGCATCCCCTGGTGGCAGCCGCTATGGATTTCAGGTTTATTGGCGGTTCGATGGGCTCGGTAATGGGGGAGAAGATAGCGCGCAGTATTGACTTTTGTATTGAACAAAAAACGCCTTTGCTTATTATTTCAAAGTCGGGCGGGGCGCGGATGATGGAGTCGGCGTTTTCGTTGATGCAGATGGCAAAAACATCGGCGAAACTGAACCAATTGGCCGAAGCCGGATTACCATATATTAGTTTGATGACCAATCCCACCACCGGTGGTATTACCGCTTCGTTTGCTATGCTGGGCGATTTTAATATTGCCGAGCCGGGCGCCTTGATTGGCTTTGCAGGGCCAAGGGTAATTGAAGAAACCATAAAAAAGAAGTTGCCCGAAGGTTTTCAGACAGCGGAGTTTCAGTTAGAGAACGGTTTCCTTGATTTTATTGTGGAGCGTAAGCAGTTAAAGGAAAAATTAAACCTGCTTATAAAACTTATCCAAAACTAACTAAGGTTTAGGCGTTTAGCCAATAACACTACAGATGGGGCCGGCAGTTATTTTTAAATCTGCTTCAAAATCATATTTTTGGGAAAACATTACAGGTGAAGGACTCCGTAAAGGTTGGCATATTTACTGTTATTACCATTGCAATAGCCGTTTTAGGCTATTACTTTTTAAAAGGGATAGATCTTTTTCAGCGTAAAAACTCGTACTACGCGGTTTATGATAGGGTTGACGGCCTTTATAAGTCGAACCTGGTAGAAATAAATGGTTTTCCTGTTGGCCGCGTTGGCGATATGGAGCGCGACCCTGTTACCGGTAAAATTGTGGTGCGCCTTGACCTTGATAAAGACCTTAAACTGCCCAATAGCCCTAAAACTGTAGCATCTTTATTTTCTACCGACTTTTTGGGCACCAAAAAGATTCAATTATTACTAGGCAAAAGCGATAGCTATTTGAATGGAGGTGATACTATTAATACTTATTTCCGTAAAGATTTGACCGAGCAAATTGGATCGCAAATAGACCCTATTATGGCAGGCGTTAACAACATGGTGCCTAAACTTGACTCTACTATCAGCGGTATTAACTGGTTTGTTGACCAAAGGAACCCCCGGGGTATTTATACCACAAAAAACCAGGTTGATGAAGCATTGATTAAACTGAACGGCATATTAGATGCCAACCAGGCTACCCTACAGGCTACTTTAAAAAATATCGAAAGCATTACAGCGAATATTGAGAAACAGAACGGCACCATTACGGTGATGATTAAGAATGTAGGCAGTTTTTCGGATTCGTTGCAGCAGGCTAATTTGAAACAAACAATTTTGAACCTGAATTCATCGGTTGAACAACTTAAAACACTTTTGGGCGATGTAAATGCAGGGCATGGCACGCTTGGGAAAGTGGTAAAGGACGATGCACTTTATACAAAGGTTGATTCAACTGTTGGCAGTCTTAATACTTTGCTGAAAGATATTAAAGCCCGGCCATACCGCTACATTAACATTAGTGTATTTGGCGCCAAGGCGCATGAGAAAAGGATGGAAAAAAACTACGACGAGTCGGGTAAATAGTATATCCAAGTATTAGCTATAGAATCAAAAGCCGCATTACTGAGCGTTTTTCCCCATTTTTGTTTTTGTGGTAAAATTTAATTTAAAATTTAAACGGATAGCTTCTGTGCGGGGCTTTGCAGCGCTTTTAATATTGCATTGCCTGCCTGGTTTGCTGTATAGCCAACAAACCACCGATACCGTACAAAATAACACCCAAACCAAAAATGTAGAAATATTAAGTTCTGATTATTTAAAATTTCAGGATGATAATGGCAAGCGGGTTACGCGCCTGGTAGGCAATGTTGAACTAAAGCAGGGCGAAGTACTGATGTGGTGCGATAGTGCCAATGTGGATAAGGAAACCAACTCGGTTGATGCCTGGGGCCGTGTACACATTATGCAGGATACGGTGAATGCCTGGAGCAATATGTTACAGTACGATGGCGGGCAAAAGCTATCGCGCCTGGTGGGCAATTGTAAACTCACCGATTCGAAAATGATGCTTTATACCGATGAATTATTTTATGATTCAAAAGCGAAAATGTCGTACTACCTTACCGGTGGCCGGGTGTTGAAAGACTCAACAGTTATTGTAAGCAAAAAGGCATATTACTACAGCAAAACATCGGAGGCTTTTTTTCGGGGCGATGTGCATATTACCGACCCTAATTATAAACTTGATTCTGATACCCTGAAATACAACACCAATACCAAGGTTTCCACCTTCTTCGGAAACACTGAAATATTCAACAAAAACAGCCAGATACTTTGCGATAATGGTTGGTACGATAGTAAAAATGATGTCTCCTCCTTCGGAGTAAACACAGTGGTAATTAACCCGCCACAACGCTTAGAGGCTGATAGCTTGTATTATGAACGTTTCAGAGGTTTTGGTAAGGCCATAGGCCCGTTTACCTGGGTTGATTCGAGTATGGAAACAGAGATTTATGGCTGCTATGGCGAATACATGGACGAACGGCAATATATAATGGCTACCCAGCAACCTTACCTGATTTATAAAATGGATAAAGATTCGCTTTTTCTGGCGGCCGATACCCTGAAAAGTATGACAAAATCAGAAACCGATACCACCCGCAATTTTTTTGCCTATTACAAGGTGCGCATGTTTATGAAAAGCATGCAGGGTGTTTGTGATTCGCTGTTCTATTCCTTCGCCGATTCAACTTTCAGGATGTATTATAAGCCCGTAATGTGGAATGAAGATGTGCAAATGAGTGGTGATACTGTCTATCTGTTTACAAAAAACAAAAAGGCTGATAAGTTCAGTATTCATAAAGCAGGCTTCATTATATCCCCATCAGGCGATAAATATTTCGACCAGATAAAAGGCACCAATATTTTCGGGTACTTTAACGATAATGAACTTTACCGGATGAACGTGATAGGCAATGCAGAGAGCCTTTACTTTGGTAAGGATGATAAGAATAAATACATAGGCAATAACAAAGCCTCATCAAGCAGCATTACCATTTATTTTAAGGATAAGAAGATAGACCGGATTGTGTTTTTAAAGAAACCCGAGGCTGTATTTACACCTATTAAGTTGCTGAAAGACGACCAGTTTAAACTGAAAGATTTTAAGTGGCAGATTGACCGCAAACCGAAAAGCCGGGAGGAGTTAATGGAATAAAAAAGCCCACTGGATTTCAGCGGGCTTTTTATTGCGGTTATATGTTTATCAATGGAATTGTTCAGCCTCAGTTGAACCGGCCAAAGCTGTAGTTGACGATTGGCCTTGTTGTACAGTGTTCTGAACTGCATCGAAGTAACCGGTGCCCACAAAAGCCTGGTGTTTAACTGCTTTAAAGCCACTTTTTTCCAGGGCAAATTCGCGTTGTTGTAATTCGCTGAAACCGGCCATGCCGCGTTCAACATAAGCTTTTGAAAGCTCAAACATGGCGGTATTCAGGGCATGGAAACCAGCCAGGGTAATAAACTGGAATTTATAGCCCATAGCGGCCAACTCTTCGCGGAAGGTAAGCATCTGCTTTTCATCCATAAATTTAGCCCAGTTAAATGAAGGCGAACAGTTGTAAGCCAGCATTTTGCCGGGGTATTTGGCATGTATGCCTTGTGCAAATTCGCGTGCAAGGCCCAAATCAGGATTGCCGGTTTCCATCCAAATCAAATCGGCATAGGGCGCATAGCTAATGCCACGGTCAATACCTTGTTCAAGGCCGTTCTTTACATAGTAATATCCTTCAGGGGCGCGCTTGCCGGTAAGGAATTTGTGGTCGCGCTCGTCAATATCAGTAGTTATCAGGTTGGCAGCTTCTGCATCTGTACGAGCAATTACCAGCGTTGGCACGCCCATTACATCGGCCGCCAAACGGGCGGCAACCAGTTTGTTAATGGCTTCCTGTGTGGGCACCAGTACTTTACCGCCCAAGTGGCCGCATTTTTTAGCTGAGGCCAGTTGGTCTTCCCAATGCACACCGGCAGCACCTGCTTCAATCATCGCTTTCATCAATTCAAAAGCGTTCAGGTTACCGCCAAAACCAGCTTCGGCATCGGCCACAATTGGCACCATCCAATCGCGCTGGGGTTCGCCTTCCAGGTATTCAACCTGGTCGCGGCGCATCAGGGCATTGTTTATTTTTTTAACAACAGCAGGAACGGAGTTGGCAGGGTATAAAGATTGGTCGGGGTACATTTCACCGGCAAGATTAGCATCGCCGGCAACCTGCCAGCCCGAAAGGTATATTGCTTTCATACCAGCCGTAACTTCCTGTACAGCCTGGTTACCGGTTAGGGCGCCAAGGCCAGCCACCCAGGCGTCGCTGTGCAGTCTTTTCCACAGTTTTTCGGCACCGTTTTTGGCCAGTGTGTACTCAATTTGAACAGAACCGCTAATATTTATTACCTCTTCAGCAGTGTAAGGGCGTAAAATACCTTTCCAGCGCGGATTGGTTTCCCAATCTGTTCTAAGCGTTAATGCTCTTTCTTGTTTTGTTGCCATTGATTGTAGTTTGATGATTAAAAGCTTTTATTATTTAGGGGTGATTAATCAATTTCGTTATAAGCTGGCAAAGTCAAAAACTCTACATACTCGCCTTGTTGCACCAGTTTATCAAATATTTCAATAGCGCGTTTCATGGTGGCAGTGTTGTATGCAGATTCACCTACGTATGCTTTCACATTTTCCAGTTCGCTGGGCAAAATCTCTTTAAATAGCTCATAAGTAACAGTCCTGCCATCATCCAGTTTCGATCCATTGTGTATCCATTGCCAAACCTGTGTGCGGCTTATTTCAGCGGTGGCGGCATCTTCCATCAGGTTATGTATAG
>DASZPC010000109.1:0-1761 GCA_035550455.1 Chitinophagales bacterium
CACACCAACCCAAATTTTATACTCCGGTCAAAACCTTCCAGGGTAGGGTCCACATTAGCAAAACGCACTTTAAAATGATTGATATTTGAGGCAAGCGGGATAAACTCAATCGGCCTGAAACGGAAAGTTCCGCTATCAGAACCTACAGCAAAAAAATAAGGCAGGGTTGAATTGGTGCGGCGTAATAAGCCACCATTTTCAAGGCTTGATATATAACCACTGGTCCGTTTAACAGCACCGGTATCGGGGTTAAGCACCCATACGGTGTTGGTATCCATCCTGAATTCGCGGTCAGTTAAGTATAGAGTACCATCGACATACACATCGGTATCGCCGTATTTAACTCCCTGGTTCTCTAAAATCAGGTTAAAGAAGTGAGTGCTTTTACTGCCGTTAATATGCTGGTCACCGGCATAAAGGTAAACCCAGCCAGTACCAATAGAATCGAAACAACGATTTGGGGCGTTATGGGTCCAGTTGCCGGTTACAAATATGGTATCGGTGTTATCATAAATACCACTATCCTGGTTATAAGCATCGCCATTGATGGAAAGGTAGGCGCCGTCTTTAATTGATACTAACCCGTTATTGCTCCAAAAAGCATTTTGCGCATTAAGCCCAAGCACTGCAAAGCACACAAAAAAGCACAGATAGAATTTCCTCATTAAAGCTGCCTGAAATTTGGCGTTAAAGTTAACTGAAACAAATGAAAAATAAAATAACCCCAACTACAGTATTTTATACCGTGTAATAGAAAATAAGTAATAAATTTGAAGCGGTATAAAATGTAATGCTCTGATGAAGAAACTTTTGACCCTAACTGTTTTATGTGCGCTTGTTTTTTTTGATGTGCAGGCGCAGGTTGGTATCAACATTTTAATTCCTGATTCGAGTGCCGTGCTGCAACTGGAGTCAACTAAAAAAGGGCTTGGGTTGCCACGCCTTACCACACCTCAACGCGACTCCATTTACAACCCATTAAAAGGCCTCACTATTTTCAACACACAGGATAGCCTTATCGAATATTGGAATGGAGAATGCTGGCTAAAAACTTACGAAAAGCATTGTTATGAGTGTGATTTCACCATGACAATTGACCATCAGAGCGATACCCTGGACAGGGTTGTGGCTGATTCTGTTTTTGCTACTATTACCGCGAACCATACCAATGGCAACCAGCCAATTTCGTTAATTTACTTATCCTCTGTTCCGCAGGGAATCAATGTTTATTTTTCAGGCAATGCCACCATTGATTCTTCTGGCTCGGTACAAATAATAGTAAAGGCTGATAAGTGTGCTGCTGTGGGTGGCAATTTCCCTATTATTATTGAAGCTTTTTGTGGCGACCAAATTCATTTTGTTTCTTATAACGTGTATGTACGTCCGCCTATCCAAATTACATTGCCAACCGACCAAACGAATTATGATTTACAATCAGTAAATGCGCTTCCATCAAGTCCGCCACAGTTTGTGCTACTCACTATTAATAACTCTGTAGAACTTCATTCTACCAACCATAATACACCTGCTTATACCAGTGGTAACATTGATGCTTCATCGTTGGTTTGCATCGTAAATAATGGTGCAGTTTTAGGCAGGGGCGGCGACGGCGCCGGTTTTAGTTTTAACGGGAACTTTTATGTAGCAGGTGGTAGCCCCGGCGATGCCGGCGGTAATGCCATGAATTTAACATCGCGCACAGTGTTATCAAACTATGGGGCTATTTATGGTGGCGGCAGTGGTGGTAGTTCTGTTGGATTT
>DASZPC010000110.1:0-2722 GCA_035550455.1 Chitinophagales bacterium
TATTTACCACTATCGTGTTATGTACATGGTAGCTGTATACGTTTACCGCATTCATCCTTCCGCGTGGTACAAAAGTCCAGCAATGCATAGGCGGCCTGTAAGCGGCGCTTATAGTAATGCCTGGCGCAATCGGCGCCCAGCCGTAATATCCACCATAACTGCCCCAAACTACCCAGGCAGGCCCCCAGTCATAGCCCGGCGCCCACATCCATCCATAAGCATTGTCATAAAACCACCGCCCGTAATGAAAAGGCCCCCAGCCCCACGCATAATCCGATACCCACATCCATCCGTAGTCATCCGTAAATTCCCAATGGCCCGAAGTGCCGTACGGCACAAAATCGCCCCCTGCATTTGGCACCTATACATAACCATAGGTTGGGTAATTAACCCATGCCCCATATGGGCTTAGTTCATCATAAAATACCTGGAAGGTAACCTCTGCGGGTTTAATGGCTTTAACTGTATTATTAAACCCAATGGTTATCACAAGTAACAGTATGGCAATTAGCTTTTTCATAATCCATCTGTTTAATGAAGTAATAGTGGGTGCCCATAATTTTAACGGGCGCTGGTGGCTTTTGGTATTTATAAAACCCCTTCATTGCCCTTGTTACCCAAAAAGCCGTTAAAAGCGCCGGAAACATTTCAAATAGGGTTTCACATTTTCCTGCAACAAACAGGGGCCGGTTTTGTTATTCATGGCTAATGGCAAAATAAAATACAAGCCACACTTTGTCGTCAATGAAACAGGTTTGCTTTTGTCAAAAAACAACATCATTTTAGAACCGAAATAATTACAACATGGATATTAAAGAAGCAGGAGAATTCAAAAAATACGCCGTAAAACATCATGGCTTAAACAGCATGCATCTCGATAATTACGTGCAAAAAGTATATAGTGGTGGTAATGTGCAAAACCTTACCCGCACCGTTATTGAAGAACGCCAGATGCCTTTCCGCGAAGTAGATGTTTTTTCGCGCCTCATGATGGACCGCATCATTTTTTTAGGCACCCCTATTGATGATTATATCGCTGCTATTATACAGGCGCAGCTATTATTTTTGGAAAGCAGCGATTCGCGCAGCGATGTGCAGATTTACATTCACAGCCCCGGTGGCGAGGTTTACTCGGGCCTCGGCATTTACGATACTATGCAATATGTTTCTATGGACGTAGCTACTATTTGCACAGGCATGGCGGCTTCTATGGCAGCCGTACTGCTTTGCGCCGGCGAAAAAGGCAAGCGCACCGCCCTTAAACATGCCCGGGTAATGATTCACCAGCCGCTGGGTGGTATTGGCGGTAAGGCCAGCGAAATAGAAATTTCAGTAAACGAAATTCGCAAGCTAAAAGACGAACTTTATACCATTATCAGCGATCACTCAGGCCAAACTAAAGACAAGGTGGCACATGATAGCGACCGCGATTACTGGATGCGCGCCCAGGAAGCCAAAGAATACGGCATGATTGACGAAGTGCTGATTAGGCCGGCCAAAAAAGATTAAAACCCTTTACACAACTTTTCTTTGTATCTTACGTATCATAACTTGTATTAGCATAAACACCATAGCGGATGAAGAAGGATATGGAACCAAGTTGCTCATTTTGCGGGCGTAAAAAGAAAGAAACCCAAATTTTGATTTCGGGTATAGAAGGGCACATTTGCGAAAACTGTGTGGCCCAGGCACAGCAAATTATTGATGAGGAATTGTTCCAGAAGCATAAGCGTTTCCAGTTCAACCTGCCCAGCACTATTAAGCCGCGCGACATTAAAAAGTTCCTTGATACTTATATTATTGGCCAGGACGAAGCCAAGAAATATATTTCAGTGGCCGTTTATAACCACTACAAGCGCCTTAACCAGTCAAAAACCGATGAGGTTGAAATTGAAAAAAGCAACATCTTAATGGTGGGCCAAACCGGAACCGGTAAAACCCTGCTGGCACGCACCATAGCCAAGTTTTTAAATGTTCCTTTTGCAATTGTTGATGCCACTGTATTTACCGAGGCAGGCTATGTAGGCGAAGATGTGGAAAGCATCCTTTCGCGCCTGTTACAGGTTTGCAATTACGATGTAAATGCCGCACAGCACGGTATTATATATATCGACGAGATTGACAAAATTTCCCGCAAAGGCGATAACCCCTCTATTACCCGCGATGTATCGGGCGAGGGGGTACAACAGGCCATGCTGAAACTGCTGGAAGGCACCGAGGTATTGGTTCCACCACAGGGCGGCCGTAAGCATCCCGAACAAAAAATGGTGAAGGTGGACACCTCTAACATCCTGTTTATTTGCGGCGGTGCTTTTGAAGGCATTGATAAACTAATTGCCACACGCCTAAACCAATCTAAGGTGGGCTTCAAAAAAGGTAAAGAGCAGGACAAGGTAAATAAGGAAAACTTCCTTTCGCACGTTTCACCGCTGGACCTCCGCAGCTTTGGCCTTATACCCGAGCTAATTGGCCGCCTACCGGTACTGGTGCATCTGGACCCGCTGGACCGCGAAGCATTAACCGCTATTTTAACCGAGCCTAAAAATGCGCTGCTGAAACAATACAAGAAAATATTCAAGGCCGATAACATCAGTCTTGCGTTCGAGGACGAAGCTATTGAGTATATTGTAAATAAGGCCCTCGAGTTCAGGCTGGGCGCCCGCGGCCTTCGCTCTATCTGCGAAGCCGTTATGACCGATGCCATGTTCGAACTGCCTTCTGA
>DASZPC010000111.1:0-3836 GCA_035550455.1 Chitinophagales bacterium
CGCCACCCAGGTAATTTCAACCGATAATGTAGTGATAGGTAAATTTTACGTGCAGAACCGCAGCAACATTGCTTACGAAAATATCAATACAAACCTCCGCAACTCGCTGCTGGCCACCGAAGACATCCGCTTTTTTAAGCACACCGGTGTTGACCTCCGCGCCCTTTTTCGTGTGGTAAAAGGGCTGGCAGGTTCCGAAGGCAGCGGCGGCGGCAGCACTATTACCCAGCAGTTGGCTAAAAACCTTTTCCCACGCGACCACCTCAATAAAATCCAACTGGTATTCCGAAAATTAAAGGAATGGATAATTGCCGTTAAGCTGGAACGCGCCTATACCAAAGAGGAGATAATGGCCATGTACTTCAATACCGTTCCGTTTAGCGACAATGCGTATGGCATACAATCTGCCTCCAATGTATATTTTGGCAAACCGGTTGATTCATTAAAACTGGAAGAAGCTGCGGTATTGGTGGGTATGCTCAAAGCGCCTTCAGAGTATAACCCACGCACCCATCCTAAGGCTTCTTTACAGCGCCGCAATGTAGTGCTCGACCAATTATACCATTACGATTTCATCAACAAAAAGCAGCTCGACTCCTTAACTAAAACCCCTATTGCACTCGATTTTCACCCTGAAACGCATAACGAAGGTACTGCTGCTTATTTCAGGGAGTACCTGCGCCTTTGGATGAAAGACTGGTGCGATACCCACCGCAAACCCGATGGCAGCAAATACAATATTTATACCGACGGCCTGAAAATTTATACCACTATTGATTCGCGGCTGCAACAATATGCCGAACAGGCACAGCATGAGCACCTTGCCGTAATGCAGGACCTCTTTTTTAAATACTGGAAAGGCCGCGACCCCTGGAAAGATTTTAAGCAGGAATGGAACGCTATTTACGAGCATAACCCGCATTACCTGGAATTAAAAGCCGAACATAAAACCGAAGAGGAAATTGACCGGGTTATGAAAACACCGGTGAAGATGAAAATTTACGATTACATAACCGGTGGCGATAAAGACACAATTATGTCTGAATATGATTCTATCCGCTATCACCGCATGATTTTGCAAAACGGCTTTTTGGCCGTTGACCCCGAATCTGGCTTTATTCGTGTTTGGGTGGGCGGGGTTAATTACAAATACTTTCAGTACGACCACGTAAACATTAATACCAAGCGGCAAATAGGTTCCACCTTTAAGCCTTTTGTGTACACCGTGGCTATACGCGATAAAGGTTACTCGCCTTGCTTCCGGGTGCCCAACCAACCGGTTACTTTTGAAAAAGGCGACCCACGTTTTAACCTTTTGCAGGACTGGACCCCGCATAATGATGATAATAAATATGGCGGCACTATGACCCTTAAAGAAGGGTTGGCCAATTCCGTTAACTGCCTGGCCGCTTACCTGATGCACGAAATAGGGCCTGAGGCCGTAATAAAGCTGGTGCAAACAATGGGCGTTAAAAGCGATATACCGGTTGCGCCTTCCATTTGCCTGGGCACTGCCGATGTTTCGTTATACGAAATGGTGGGGGCTTATACCACTTATGCTAATAAAGGCACCCATGTTGAGCCGCTGTTTGTAACACGCATTGAAGATAAAAACGGCAATGTGTTACAGGATTTTGTTGCCAATAAAAACGAAGCCCTTGACGAACAAACAACCTATGTAATGGTTGAAATGCTGCGCAATGTGGTGCTGCACGGCACCGGTGTGCGCCTGCGCTATAAATACAAACTACTGAACGATATAATAGGTAAAACCGGCACTACACAAAACTACAGCGATGGCTGGTTTATTGGCTGCACCCCCGATTTGGTGGCCGGTTCGTGGGTGGGTTGCGACGACCGCTATATTCGTTTTCATAGCATGGAAAACGGCCAGGGCGCCAGCACTGCCCTGCCTATATGGGCGCATTTCTTTCAAAAAATTTATACCGATAGCCTCAACTTTAAACAGGATATTAGCCCCGACCGTGTTTTTGAAGAGCCTGAGGACAAGCTTACCATTGAGTTGGATTGTAAAAAATACGAATCGCACCACAAAAGCGAAACCGGCAGCGAGTACGAATAAGGAACAAAAACACCTTAAAACTGTTGCTGCTTATATTTGTGTAAATGACTTCCGAAGAATTCAAATCTTACCGCGATTCTATTCCTTCGCTTCCGGGTATTTATAAATACCTTGATGAACACGAAAACATTATTTACATAGGCAAGGCCAAAGACCTTAAAAAGCGCGTCTCCTCCTACTTCACCAAAAATGACCATACCAACCGCATAAAGCGGATGATATTTTTGATACGGAACATTGAATTCGTAATTGTAGATACCGAACAGGATGCTTTTTTACTGGAAAACTCGCTGATAAAAAAATACCAGCCGCGCTATAACGTAATGCTGAAGGATGATAAAACCTACCCCTTCATCTGCATTAAAAACGAACCCTTTCCACGCGTGTTCTTTACCCGTAAAGTAATTAAAGATGGCTCTGAATATCTCGGCCCCTACACATCGGTCTATAACGCAAAAATCGTGTTAGACCTTATGAAGAACATTTTCCCGCTGCGCACCTGTACCCTCAACCTTACGCAAAAAAATATTGAAGAAGGGAAATTCAAAGTATGCCTGGAATACCACATAAAAAACTGCCTTGGCCCTTGCCAGGCGCTGCAAAGCCGTGAAGACTACGATCAAAACATTCAGCAAATACGAAATATCCTGAAAAGCAATTTTGGCTCGGTCCGCAACTTCCTTAAAAGTAAAATGAATGAGTATGCCGCAGAAATGGAATTTGAAAGGGCAGAAGAATTCAGGCAGAAAATTGAACTGCTGAGTAATTACGAAAGCAAATCAACCATTGTAAACCCGCGCCTTACCGATATTGATGTATATGGTTATACCGAAACCGACACGGCAGCCTTTATTAATTACCTGAAAATTGTAAACGGCACCATTGTTAAAACGCGCGCGCTGGAAATAAAAAAAGTGCTTGATGAAACCCGCGAGGACCTACTACAACGCGCCGTTAGCGAACACTCGCTCAGCGAAGAAGAACCGGCATCTGAAATTATTGCCGCCTTTGAAATAGAACTGCCTTTTGAAAAAATAAAACTAACCATTCCGCAGGCCGGCGATAAGAAAAAACTGCTTGACCTTGCTACTAAAAATGCGCTTTACATGCGCGAAGAGCGCATTAAGCAAAACTTAACACCCGAGGAAAAGAAACCTTCTTTCCGTATCATGAAAACCCTGAAAGAAGATTTAAAGCTGAAAGAACTGCCCCGGCATATTGAGTGTTTTGATAACTCGAATATACAGGGCACCAATCCGGTTAGCGCCTGCGTGGTGTTTAAAGATGCTCGTCCCTCAAAAAAAGACTACCGCCACTTTAATATAAAAACGGTGGAGGGGCCAAACGATTTTGCCTCTATGGAAGAAGTAATTTACCGCCGCTACAAGCGCTTGCTGGACGAAGGCCTGGAACTACCTAACCTGATTATTGTTGACGGGGGCAAAGGGCAGTTAAGTTCTGCCGTAACCAGCCTTGAAAAACTTGGCCTGTACGGCAAAGTGCCCATAATTGGTATAGCCAAAAAACTGGAAGAGATTTATTTTCCTGAAGATTCGCTACCTGTTTACATCAACAAAAAATCGGAATCGCTGAAACTGATACAACGTATGCGCGACGAAGCCCACCGTTTTGGCATTACGCACCACCGCCAAAGGCGCAGTAAGGCAAGTGTGGGTTCGCAGCTAACCAATATTAAAGGCATTGGCGAAAAAACTTTCGAGGCCCTGATTAGAAAATACAAGAGCATAAAAAA
>DASZPC010000112.1:0-2910 GCA_035550455.1 Chitinophagales bacterium
GTTGCTTTACCTGGTTTACCTCCATGCCGGCATACTTGCTTTTCCAGTTGTAAAATGTAGCCCGGCTAATACCGAGCTCGCGGCAAATGTCATCTGCCTTGCGCCCGGCAGATTCTTCCTGAATCGCTTTTACAATTTGCGTTTCTGTGTGTTTGGTTCGTTTCATAAAGATGAAATTTAGTGCTTCTGTCTAATTTCATCCTACTCTATTTTCAGGGGTGCTTATAGCACGCTTCCCTCGCCTAATTCACCTTGTATATATAAGTTATAGTGCCTTCCTGTATTTCGGGGGCGTTGGGGTTGGGGTTAAAGCGGGTGCGCAGGGCGGCGCTAATGGCATTGTTTTTATTGCAGTCCTCAAACACAGTGCTTTGCAAGGGGTTAAAATCGGCCTGTGTTACCTTGCCATCGCGGTCCACTTTTATTTTAATCACCACCCTGCCCGTATTGCTGCACGCTACGGGTTTTACCTCGCCAATACGTTTACGCCCGGTAAGGCGGTAGCCGCCGTTTAAATCGCCATTGCCGGGGCCGCTTCCGTTACCATTGCCATCACCTAAGTAGTTTCGCGAGTTCGGGTCGCCATTTACCTTGCCTTGGTCGCCCTGCGGGCCGCCGGTGCCATCGCCTGCGCTCTTGTTAGGCGCGCCATAAGCCCCTTTGCTAAACAAGGCCCGCTGGTCGGGTTTAGGCGGTTGTGGGGCGGGGGTTTCTGCCACCGCCGGTTTGGCCGGGGTTTCTTCGGTGTGGGTGTTTTTCTTCTTCGGCTTAAAAACCGCCTTTTTGTTCACTTTGGGCTTGGGCTCATCATCGGTTTTAGGCGCAGCCACATCCACTTCACTGTTTTCATCGGTCAGCATTTTTTCGGGCTGGCTTTCCGCGGGCGCGGCAGCTGTAGGTTGGCTGGTGGCGGTGGCTTCAGTAGGGCCGGGGTTATAAGTAAAAGGCTGTATATCGCCGCTGCCCGTTTCATCGGTGCCGTAGTTAACGCTCATGCCACCGGCATTATCTTCAAAAGGAGGTATGGGGGTGCGCAAAATAGTAAGTATTAGCGCCAGCAGTATAAGCCCATGCACCGCAGCAGTTACAAAACCAGCAGTAGCCGTTTTACGGTTCTTAAAACGCCGCTCCTCATTTTCAAACTCCGTTGCAAACATGTACTGCTAAACTTTACTGTATTTATTTGTTTGATGCCCGACGGGCGCCAATTCCACAAGTTTATTTATTGCTGGTGCCAAAGGCCATTTTAAACTTATTCTTGTATACCACGCTCATTACATCCACCACGGTTTGAAACTGCAAACTGCGGCTGGCGTTCAATACCACCGTTGGCTGCTGGGTGGAATCGGCGTTGGTAAACCCTTTCAGCTTGGCGTCAATATCTGCAAAGGCCACCTTCTCGTTGTTCAGGTAATAATTGCTGTTCGAATCAATGGCCAGCACTATATTCTTTTTGCTCACTGCCTTGCCTGCGTCCGACTTCGGCACATTCACCTTAATAATAGATGGCGCCACCATGGTGGACATAATCAGGAAAAACAACATCAGGAAGAACATAATATCGTTCAGCGATGAGGTGCTTACCTCTGAGTTCATTCTCGATTTACGCCTTAGCTGCATAATTCATTTGCGTTTTAGGTATCCTATTTAGTAGGCTCCTGTATCAGGTCTATAAACTCAACGGTGGTGCTTTCTAACTGAAAGCTAACCCGGTCAATCATCGTATTCAGGTAATGGAAACCAATGTGGGCAATAATACCCACCAGCAGGCCCGAGGCCGAGGTTATCATCTTTTCGTACAAGCCGCCCGCTATTAAACTGATGCTGATATTATCGGCCAGCGATATGTTGTAAAATATCCTGATTACCCCGGCTATCGTACCCACAAACCCGAACATGGGGGCAATGCCCGCAATAATGCCCAGGTAGCTAAGGTTCTTCTCCAGTTTATAAATTTCCAGCTTGCCGGTGTTCTCTACAGCGCTTTCAATTTCTTTTACCGGTTTGCCCAGGCGCTTAATCCCTTTTTCAAGCAGGCGGGCAATGGGTGTATTAGTACTGCGGCAAAGGCTAAGCGCTGCATCGGTTTTGCCGTCCATAAGCATGTGCTTAATGTTGGCCATAAAATTGGGGTCCACCTTCGATGCCCTGCTGATAACAATAAATTTTTCCACTATCAGGTAAACCGATATTACCGAAAGTATGCCTATAGGCACCATTACCCACCCGCCCTTCATTACAAGGTCAAGCAGGCTTAAACTTGGTTGGTTAGGGTTGGCTATACCCTTGGCTGCCGAAGCGGTATCGGCTACAATTTGAAGTAACGTCATTAGGGGCGCAGTTTTATGGTTAACGCTGTTACGCTATAAAATAGTATAGCAAAAGTGCTTCACCCTTTTGTGAATGTTAAGGCTATAATTAAACCCTGCAATGTTAATTGTTGCGCATATGGTACGGGCATTGCTGCTGTTTTAGCTAACCCGGCAGATATTATGGCGCTATGCGTCCTCACACTGATTAACATTTTGGTAATGTGGATATTATGTGCTCAACTCGTTTCTCAACTTTTAGCAAATGATTTTGCATAGTCCGGGATATTTTTTATACTTTCACCCGTTATAAAAACCAAAAACCGAAAATGAAAAAACTTTACACGCTTTTGCTGGTGGGGTCTATGTTCAGTCAGCTGTTTGCCGGGCAAAATCAATATGGGGTCCTTTACACCATATTGAATACCAAATGCCAAAATGCTTCCTGTCACAACGCCAGCACTATTGCAACCCAGGGTTTAAATTTCGACCTTGATTCAGCGGCAGTTTACCAGGAAATTTTCAACCGCCCATCATCGTTGTACACTTCTTCATCGATTGATAAGCACGAAATGCTGGTAAACCCGCAAATGCCTTACCA
>DASZPC010000113.1:0-5498 GCA_035550455.1 Chitinophagales bacterium
CAGATGGCCGTATGGTTTACAAAGCAGAAATCCTCAACCTGAAATCAGAAATACCACTTGAAGTAGCCCGCGGCGTATATATAATGAAGTTATCTTCTGCCGGAAAGACCGAAGCTTTAAAATTGATTAAGTTGTATTAAAATACTACTCCAAAATACTTGAAAGGGGCGCTTTAAGGCGCCCTTTGTTTTTTGTGTAGGGCAGCACTTGCAACTTTGCCTTATCTTTGTTGTTTAAACGCAGATGAGTAAAAAAGGAAAAGTATTGGTGGCTATGAGCGGCGGGATAGATTCCACCGTTAGTGCTGTGATGTTGCACGAGCAGGGTTATGAAGTGGTGGGTATTACCATGAAAACCTGGGATTACGCGTCTTCGGGCGGTAATAAAAAGGAAACTGGCTGCTGCTCGCTCGATTCGATTAACGATGCCCGGCAGGTGGCTGTTGACCTTGGTTTCAGCCATTTTATTATTGATATACGCGATGAATTTGGCGATTTTGTAATCAATAATTTTGTTGACGAATACCTGGCGGGGCGCACCCCTAACCCCTGCGTGCTTTGTAACACGCATATTAAATGGGAGGCCCTTTTAAAGCGTGCCGATATGATGGATTGCGAATTTATTGCTACCGGGCATTATGCGCAGTTACGGAATGAAAACGGCCGCCATGTAATTTCAAAAGGGCTTGATGCAAATAAAGACCAAAGCTATGTGCTATGGGGCGTAAGCCAGCAATGCCTGGGCCGTACTATTTTCCCGGTGGGGAAGTTTCACAAACCGGCTATTAAACAAATGGCGCGCGATATGGGCTATATTGATTTAGCGAATAAAAGCGAGAGCTACGAAATATGTTTTGTGCCCGATAATGACTACCGGGGCTTTTTAAAACGCCGCAAACCCGAACTGGAAGCACAGGTAGACGGTGGCAATTTTGTTGATGCGGGTGGCAAAGTACTGGGTAAGCATAAAGGCTACCCTTTTTATACCATTGGCCAGCGCAAAGGCCTGGGGATAGCTTTGGGCAAGCCGGTGTTTGTAACCGAAATAATACCTGAAACCAATACGGTGGTATTGGGGGAGGAGGAGGACCTGAACCGCAATGGTATGTGGGTAGGTAAACTAAACCTACAGAAATATGAAACAATTAGCCCCGGCACACGTGCAATAACCAAAGTGCGATACAAGCACGATGGGGAATCGAGTGTTTTAACCCAGGTAAACGATAGGGTAAAAGTTGAATTTATGAACCAGGTTTCGGCCATTGCGTCAGGGCAAAGCGCTGTTTTTTACGAAAACGACGATATGATTGGAGGCGGAATAATTTTTTCTAACTTTAATTTCCATGAACAATAAAAGCACCCTGAAGGGTTTTGCGCTGTTTGTTGCAGTATGCGGCCTGTTGGGCGTTTTTTCGTGTAAGAAGGAAAACCCCGGCCTTACCCTTGATTATAAGTATAACTATTACCCGCTTGATAGCGGGCATTACATAATTTACGATGTGGATTCTATCCACTATTCCTACAACCAGGGCTTTTTTATACGCGATACCATCCGTTACCAGTGGATGGCTATTGTTACCGATACTTTTTATGATAACCTGGGCGAGTTGAGTTATAAAATTGAACACCTGCGCCGGGCTGATAGTTCAGCGCCCTGGGTTTACGACAGGGTATGGTATGCCACGCGCAGTACTACCAACTTGGTTGCACAGGAAGACGATATAAGGTTTATTAAGTTGGTGTTTCCACCGGCGGCTGGCGAAAGCTGGAATGGCAACGCATACGTGGCTACGTCGCCCTCTGACCAGTATGCTGTTTATCAGAACTGGAACTACTTTTATGAAAATACCGACACCACTTTAACGTTAAATGGCGAAACCTATAACAATGCTATGGTGGTTTCGGAGGTAGATAACAGCAATGCCATCAGCAATGTAGTGCGTAGCGAAGTATATGCCCCTAATGTGGGAATGATTTACCAGCGCTGGGATGATATGGCTACTGTTTATCCAACTTCTAATTGGGATACCGCTGCCACCAGCGGTTTCAGGGTTATTATGAAGGCGTGGTCGCACTATCCGTAAACAATGAAAAAACCTGCGTTACTCTTATTTATTTCAGCCTTAACTGTTTCGTTGTATGCCCAAAACCCAAGTAATTTATATTACTGGGTAAAATTTAAAAACAAGGATAACGACGGTTTTTCCATCAATAACCCGCAGCAGTTTCTTTCGCAAAAATCTATTGACCGGCGTGCTTTTCAAAATATAGCCATTGATACGGGCGATTTGCCCATTACCCAGGCTTATATTGACAGTATTACGCCCTATACCACGCGCCTGGTACATCGCTTAAAGTGGTTTAATATGGTGGTGGTTGAAATGGATGACAGCACCAAGGTTGATTCGGTAAAACGATTTTCGTTTGTTGACAGCGTTGCCCCTATTATTTACTTTCCTTACAAGGCATTGCACCAACAAAATAAATTTGAAGAGCTGACCCCGGTTGACCAGAGTATTACTTACCCCAATAGTTACGGGGCTTCGTACCACCAGCTTAATATGCTAAACGTTGACCTGTTGCACCAACTTGGTTACAAAGGGCAGGGAATTACCATTGCCATGATGGACAATGGCTGTATGAATGTAAACAGGCTAAGCGCTTTTGATTCAGTGCGCCCGCGTATTTTAGGTACCTGGGATTTTGTACATAACCAACAGGATATTTATAACGATGGGGGGCACGGCACCAATACATTTAGCTGCATTGCTGCCAATATGCCGGGCAAATATGTAGGTGCCGCCACCGGGGCTGATTTTTATTTGTTTCAGAGCGAGGATAATGAACATGAGTGGGCTATGGAGGAATATAACTGGGCTGCGGCGGCTGAAATGGCCGATAGTGTGGGTGCGCAATTGTTTTCCACCTCGTTGGGTTATACAACCTTTGATGATGATTTGGGCAGCAATACTTATGCTGATTTGAACGGCAATAAAACTGTTATTACACAAGCGGCAAATACCGCTTTTAGCAAAGGGATACTGGTGTTTAACAGCGCTGGTAACGATGGCGCTAATCTATGGCACTATATATCTGCGCCAGCCGATGGCGATAGCGTAATAGCTGTAGGCGCTGTTGACTCAACCCGTGCGGTGGCTGGTTTTAGCAGCCGTGGGCCTAATTCGGCGGGGAGGGTTAAGCCCGATTTATGTGCGCAAGGCGGGGGGGTATATGTGGTTAATGTGTTCGGCAATGCTGGCGCCAGTGCGGGTACGTCTTTTAGCTGCCCTATTCTGGCGGGTAGCGCTGCCGCTTTATGGAGCGCTTTTCCTAATAAAACGGCACAGGAAATTAAAGATGCTATAATGATAAGCGCCGACCATTTTTGGTCGCCGGATAGCCTGCATGGTTATGGCATTCCTAACTTATATAATGCTTACCTGTTACTTAAAACGAATTATAACAGTAACGAATTACAACTGGGCACTGATGTTCGTGTATACCCCAATCCCTTTTCAAACGAACTACATATTGCCCTATACGGAACAGTGGGGGCAAAGCACAGCGTTGAGATATTTGATATGGCTGGCCGGTGTGTGTGTTCAAAGGACTTTTATATACGCGATAATACTTTTGAAGTCCTCACTTTTGAAGAGGCCGGTAAGTTACCCGATGGTGAATATGTAATCCGCTACGATCATAACCGCGATTACACGCACCCGATTATGAAAATGAAATAAGTATTTACAAAGCGGAAATTCAGCACCTGCCGGTTGAAATATTATTTTAAAACAGCCTTGTGCAGGATAACTATAAGCTGGTGCTATTTAAAGTAAGTTTACTAACCACAGTTAAAATACAAGTAGTATTCCCTTGCCTGTCCTCTTTTTTTACGGGCAGTGTTTAAAGCATAAATCTTTTAGCCGTAAATAAAAAAGCCGCCCCGAAAACCGGGGCGGCTTTGCAGCTTAGAACAAGCCTTTGTTAGCGCGTTACTACTATTCTCTTCGTAATGTTGGTGTTTCCTAAACGTATTTTAGCAAAGTAAACGCCTTCGGCTTCGGTTGAGAAGTCGAGCGTAAATACTGTTGAGCTAATTTGTTTACGGTCAACGGTGTTAATCAACTGCCCGTTAACATTGTATATCTCAATATCAAGGTCGGTTGAAGTTTTCAGCATTACATCAATGTAAATAAGGTCTTTAGTCGGGTTCGGATACAGGTTAACACTAAAGTTACCCTTTATATCCTCTATTCCATTTATAAGGTGCACAATAGCCGAATCGGTAACATTACAGCCGTGTGCATCGGTAATGGTTACATAATAAACCCCTGCATTAAGACCAGTAATTGTTTGCGTAGTGGCTCCGTTGCTCCATGCATAATGGTATGCCGCAGTGCCACCTGTAGGTGTAGCCGTTGCAGTTCCATCGCTGGCCCCTTGTGTGGCATTGGTGCTGGTAACCGAATCAGTAAGCGGTTGCGGTTCAGCAATGCCGTCTGACAGGGTAGTTGAACAACCATTAGCATCGGTTACTGTAAGTGTGTAGGTACCTGCGCTAAGCTGGCTTAAGGTGTCGGTGTTAGCGCCATTAGACCAGTTAGGTGTATACGGCGAAGTACCGCCCGATACACTTACTGTGATACCACCGGTGCTTTGGCCATTGCAGCCCACATCGGTAGATGATGTTACGCTGGCAGCAAGTACAGCTGGTTCGGTAACGGCAAACGTTGCCGTTTGCTGGCATCCTGAAGCATCTGTAATGGTTTCATCGTAGCTGCCCGCAGCTACATTTGTAAGGCCGCTGGTAGTTTGGCCATTGCTCCATAAGTAAGTAAATGAACCTGCACCACCGCTTGCGGTAACCATCAGGCCACCGGTTGAATCGCCATTACAGCCCACCATAATCATCGAGTCGAGCATAGCGCCAATTGAATCTGGTTGGGTAATGGTTATAGGTGCCGGGTTGTTAACCGTGCAGCCATTGGCATCGGTAACCGTGCCGTTGTAATCGCCCGCAGCAATACCATCCAGATCCTCGGTTGTGCCACCATTATCCCATGCATAGCTGTATGGTGTTGTACCACCGGTTGTGGTAATAAATATACCACCATCAGCCAGGCCATAACAACTGGCATTACGTAATGAGTCAAGGCCCACTGTCAGCGAATCAGGCTGCGTAATTTGTAACATGCCCGATGAACTCATACAAGCATTCGTATCGGTTACGGTTACGGCGTAGTATCCGGTATCAAGCCCCGTGATATCCTCAGTGGTGCTGCCGTTGGTCCATGCGTAGCTAAAGCCCGGTGTTCCGCCGGTTACAGTTACGTTAATGGCGCCGTTGGCAAGGCCGTTACAGGTAACATTTATAACAGTGTCAATAGTTACAGCCGGTGTATCTAATACATAGAAGGTATCCTTAGTGGCATAGCATGCATACAACGAGTAAGTAACCTGGTAAGGGCCGCCAACTCCGGCAGCACCTGGGTTGAACGA
>DASZPC010000114.1:0-2323 GCA_035550455.1 Chitinophagales bacterium
CAATGCCGCCAAGGCCAAAACGTTGTTTAACCTTAACCAACATGCGGTTAGTTGGTGTAAACTTACGGCCAAAATATTTTGGAAAATGTTCAGCGAAGTATGACTGGATAAAACTACCCAGATAGGTAAAGAGCACAATACCAATTATACCGCCAATCACATTGGCAAGTGCGCCGTTAAGGCCAAGGTTTGCACCTATCGCAAAAAAGGTTGCCGCCGAAAATTTTACGATTGAACCTATTAAAACTAAAAGCGATGTTATTAATTTCCCCATTTTCTTCTACGGTTGCATTGGACCGTTACAAGTATAACGCTAAAATTTGACAAAAGATTCAAAACCTTGGGGGCATTTCGTGCCTGAAATGCCCGTTCATCTTCACTTTGGCCTTTACCTGCTCGGTTTCCTCCAGCATTGGTATTAACTTCATTAGGTGCTGTATTATAAACCATTGGCGCCCTTTTTCGCTGGGGGCTGCCAGCATACGGTATTGGTCTTCGGGGCTAAGGGCCACGTAGGGGGCAATATCGAACGAAAGCGGATTTTCAAATTTGGTATATACATCCAGGTTAGTGCCCATTAACTCGTGCAGGCGTTTTAACAAATCCACGAGGGTAGGGTTAAGTACCTCAGTATCAAAGGGTAAGTGTTCCACTTCGTAAACCACGGCTGCCGAATATAGCTTTTCGGGTACCTCGCGCAGTACCTCCATAATCCTGAAAATCCTGATTCCCCGGGTCATTATGTCCATTTCCCCGGTGTCATACACCTTAGTAACTTCCAGCAGTTCCATTTCGGTGCCATATTCGTTCAGGCTTTCTTTAAATACAGAGGGTATGCCGAAGGTTTTGCGCTCGTCGCGACATTCGGCTATCAGCTGTTTATAGCGGGGTTCGAAGATATGCAGGTTAAGCTGCTGGCCGGGATAAACCACTAAATTGAGGGGGAAAATAGGCAGGTATTTGGTCATGCTTTCTCCTGTTCAAATCGCTTTTGTAATAATAGTGTAAAAATCGGGCAATGTTTAAAGCACTGATTGTTTGCCAATGTAAAAATCATTATCTTGTTGAAAAATCGGGCTTTATGCACAGGGCTATGAAGGTATTGCTGCTTATGCCGGTATTTTTATGGGCTTCTACTGCTGCCAAAGCCGTTTCGACCGGCGATGTGTTAGGCCAGATAGTGGTAGCCGAAACCCACCAACCACTATCTTACGCGCAGGTTGTATTTGAAAACGGTATGGATAAGATTACCATTACTGCCGATACCAATGGTAATTACTATGCCAGCCACCTGCCCACCGGCCGTTACCAAATGCGGGTTGTATTTAACAGCCGCACTTTTGTAATGAATAAAATAAGGGTGTACGACAGCTATACCAGTGAGGTTAATTTTAAAGTAAGCACCAATACCGGCTTACCAACAATAGTACAATTGGAAAAGGACGATAAAGTTATTGATGTTTTAAACCCCAATAACATAGTACTGGCAGGCAATTGCGAAAACAGGCAGACTAAGCAGCTTGGGGAAATTTTAATGCAGCAGCCTGGTGTGGATGTAAGGAATGGAAGGCTTTACATTAAGGGTAGCGCCAACGTAAAGTTTTTTGTTGACGGAAGCCCTGTAATGGAACCCCCTGTTTTAGAAGGAGGCTGGTAAGGCAAAGCGCACCCCCTTTAGGCATTTTTTATAACCTAAGATAAACACTATGAAAATCACGCACTATTTAAGTATAGCGCTATTTGCGCTGTTATTACTGGCGTTTAGCCAAAGTTTTGCCTCGGGCAGTAATATTATGGGGCAGGTTACCGATACTTCAAACAATAAACCATTGGCCGATGCGGTGGTTATTTTACAAAGCCAAGGGCAAACACTAACTTTTTTTACCAACGAGCACGGCTATTATTATGCCAGCAACATTCCGGCAGGCTCATATATAGTAGGGGTAACGAACCTTGGCAAAACCTACCAGGTATCGGTTAACCCTTCGCCCGATGAAACCCGCGAGATTAATTTTATGGTTGGCGGCACAGTTCTATTAGGCCCTATAACTGTTAGTGCTGGTGTTTCTAAAAAGCCTTTGCTTGATAAATTTGAGCCCACCCGGGTTATTTTAGACGAAAAGGATATAAAAATGACCCTGGCACTGAATGTTTCTTCTATTGCCGAAACCCAACCCGGTATAGTGGCTGTAGATGGGCAGGTGTATGTGCATGGGGCAAGGGCAGGTTCGCTCACCTATTACATTGATGGCTGTAAGGTAATGGGCTCGCCCGATATACCTTTGTGTGGGCTATCAACTTACAGCACTTATATTGGCTATAT
>DASZPC010000115.1:0-6078 GCA_035550455.1 Chitinophagales bacterium
GATATTTTGTTTCGAACAGGACAGGGGGAACAGGCAGCGATGATATTTACAGCTTTAGCATGAACCTGAAACCAGTTTGCGGGATGGTAACAGACTCGATGACCGGGCAGGGAATTGATAAGGCTATGGTTTCGTTTTTAGCCAAAGATGGTTTTAATGAAGAGGTGTTAAGCGATGCCGATGGCGCTTTTTGCCTGTATATAAGGCCGGGCCGCGAATACCTGGTGGAAGGCTCAAAAGAGGGGTATATTAAATTTCAGAACCTTAGTTTGATTGAAGCTGGTGGAAAACCGGTGGAGCGCATTACTATGCTACCCGTTAATGGTATTGAACTGGATGTAACCGTTAGTACTACCGAAGGCGCTAAAATTGCAAATGCCACTGCTACGGTAATGGATATGGGTGGCAAAACTATCCTGCAAAAAAACAGCAATGCCGAAGGTTTTATTCAGCTTGACATGCCTCCGGGCAAACAGTATTTATTGAAAATATCCAAAGCTTCAGCTACCGGCAATGGCATGTTTAAAGAGTATAGCACTATGGTTTCAACCATTGGCCTGCCGCTTAACCAAAAACTGAATATTGCCGCCCACCTTGAAAACACAGGCGCTGTTTCTACCGGCCCAATACCTGAAATTTATTTTGATGCCGGCAGCAGTGAAATAAGTGCAGAGGGCAGGCAACAGTTAGATAAGGTTATTGGGTTAATGCAGGATTTTCCGGCCAGCGAACTGGAAGTAAACGGCTATGCCGATATGCAGGAGGGCGGCAAAAATGCAGATGAGATTTCGGTACAGCGGGTGTTGGCCTGCCTTAGTTATTTTGAAAACAGGGGCATTGATAAAAAACGTTTTATCGCCGCAGGCTACGGAAATAAAAAACCGAAAAAGCTTTGCCCCTCACCTGCACTATGCACCGATGCCGACCGTGCCGCTAACCGCCGCGTTGAATTTGTTGTTTTGAAAGTTTCGGGTGAATAACTTTGCCCGTACTGAATACCAATTATAGCCATGAATATTTTTTATTGCCCCGATGCCATACTGAACGAATATGTAAGCCTGCCGGTAAGCGAACAGGACCATGTGGTAAAAGTGCTGCGTAAACGCGAAGGCGAGGAATTATTTGTTTTTGACGGGAAAGGAAAGTTGTTTGAAACGCGCATTGAAAGTATTGGCAAAAAAGAAATTACCATACATGTAGTGCGGCTGATGGAAGTTGACGAACCAGAGAACCCCCGCCTGCATATAGCCATAGCACCACCTAAAAACATGGAGCGCTTTGAATGGTTTGCCGAAAAAGCCTGCGAAGTGGGTATTAACGAAATTACCCCGCTTATATGTTCGCACTCGGAAAGGCGGGAGTTGAAACCCGAACGTATAGAAAAAGTGTTAATAAGCGCCTGCAAGCAAAGCAAGCATTTTACCCTGCCTAAAATTAACCCGGTTACAGCATACGATTCGTTTATAAAAAACACCAACCACACTAACCAGCGGTATATTGCCTGGTGCGATGAAAAATCAATCCACTTAAAAGATGCTTACCATGGTGGTTTTGACGCCGTAATTGTAATTGGCCCCGAAGGCGATTTTACAAAAGAGGAAGTTTTACTGGCTGAACAAAATGAATTTGAGCCTGTTTCGTTGGGTAAAAGCAGGCTAAGGCTGGAAACGGCTGCGGTTTACGCCACCGTAGTTTTTAATGTAGCCAATGAATGATACATTCGTTTTATGATGAAGAAGATTTTGATTGCAGCACTGGCGCTGGTGTTTTGCTCGGCGGCTAACGAAAAGCCGCTGAAAATTGCTGTACTTAAATACAATGGCGGCGGCGATTGGTACGACAGCCCTACCTCTTTACCCAACCTGATAAAGTTTTGCAATAAGGAACTGAACATGAACCTGCAAAGCGATGTGCCGAATGTTGAAGTGGGCAGCCCCGAACTGTTTAACTATGCATTTGTGCGCATGACCGGCCATGGCAATGTGGTTTTTAACGAGCAGGAACTGGAAAACCTGCGGGCCTACCTTGCCGGTGGCGGCTTTTTGTATGTTGACGACAGTTATGGCATGGATAAGTTTGTAAGGCCTCAGTTAGAAAAAATTTTTCCCGGTAATAAACTAACCGAACTGCCATTTAACCACCCCATTTTCCACCAAAAATTTGATTTCCCGAAGGGGCTGCCTAAAATACATGAGCACGATGGGCTGCCGCCACAAGCCTTTGGTATTTTTTACCAGGGCCGCTTAGTGGTGCTTTACACCTATCAAACCGACCTCGACGACGGATGGGAAGACCCGGATGTACATAAAGACCCTGAAGACACAAGGCTGAAAGCGCTTAAAATGGGGGCCGACATTATACAGTACGTATTTGCCAACTAGTACGCTTAAAAATGTAATTTCAGCGTTAAGTAAGTAGTAAATATTCCTGACATGAAAACAAAATCAATACTACTGCTGCTGCTTTGCCTTTGTGGCGGCTGCATATATGCCGGTAATGGCGATAGCAACAAGAAAGAAACAAGGCCATACAACCGGTTGTATTTTGGCTTTTACGCTACACCGGCCGTATCGTACCGGTATATAAAAGAAAACTATATACCCATTGCCCTAACACACGATGGGGTGCAAACGCAGATAAACCACATGAACAACAACAGCCACCCTGAATTTGGCATGCGCACAGGTTTTAAACTGGGCGTAAATTGTACCCACTGGCTGGCTATTGAAAGCGGTATTGAATATACCCAGTTCAGGTACCGGTACGACCCTGATGGCTTTTTTTATTCAAACACCGGAATTGGCAACGATACATTTTCGGCAAGCTACAATTACCGCTACCATTATATAAGTATACCACTGGCGTTGAACTTTGTAATGGGGCAAAAACGGGTGAAAGGCATTATTACCATGGGCACCGATTTTGATTTTCTTGTAAGGGAGCGTACTTCATATACCTATAACTATACCAATGGCATTACTTCTTCGGGCGCTTTGGTGCAGGACTACAACTTCAATAATTTTAACCTGTCGCCGTTTTTTGGCATAGGGGCCGATTTTTACATTACACACCATTTAATTTTGCGCATACTGCCACAGGCACAAATGCAGGCGCTGAAAAACAACAACTCGTATATAACCGAGTACCTTTGGAATGTAGGCGTTAATGTATCGCTGCTGTTTGGGGTAATTAAAGCCGGGGGATAGGCGCACATTGAAAAACATAGCTATTTTTACTCCATAGCTAATAGCCTTATGTACAACGTTGAGAAATTTATTGAGGAAGTTTTACTTGAAGATATTGCCGACCCCGAAGGTAAAATACCACCCGGCGACCATACCTCGCTGGCCTGCATACCACAACACAAAGATGGGCGTGCCCGATTGCTTTGCAAAGCCAATGGCATTTTGGCGGGGGTGGAACTTGCGGGATTAATTGCTGCAAAAGTTGACCCGGACCTTAAAATTGAGTTCCTTTTAAAAGATGGCAACACCATTAAACCCGGCGATGTGGCCTTTAACATTTATGGGGAAGTAAAATCAATACTGCGTGCCGAGAGGGTAATACTTAATTTTATGCAGCGCATGAGCGGCATTGCCACCCATACCGCCCGGTTTGTTGAAAAAATAAATGGCACCGGTACGCAGGTATTAGATACCCGAAAAACAACCCCCGGCCTGCGCTATTTTGAAAAATGGGCGGTGCGCATTGGCGGAGGGCACAACCTCCGCTATGGCCTGTTTGATATGATTTTGATAAAGGATAACCACATTGATTTTTGCGGCGGTGTAAAGCAGGCTATAACAGCGGCTTATGATTACCTGCAAAAAAACAATTTAAACCTGCCGGTTGAAGTGGAAACCCGGAGTATGAAAGATGTGGAAGAAGCCCTTGCCACCGGGCATATTCAACGCATTATGTTTGATAATTTTACACTGGCGCAAATGAAGGAAGCAGTAAAAGTTGTAAATAAACAGGTAGAAACAGAAGCATCGGGTGGCATTAACCTTGAAAACGTACGCCCGATTGCTGAGACCGGGGTTGATTTTGTTTCAGTGGGGGCATTAACGCATTCATCAGTAAGCCTTGATTTGAGTTTGAAGGCGTTTTAATTAACTGCCGCCCATACAATAATTAACCCAACCCAGCGACTATATAGCCAACATGGACTACCCCAAGAAGAAGAAAATAATGTTTATCATAAACCCGATTTCGGGGGTGTACAAAAAGAAAAATGTACCCGAAAAAATTGCGCGGTTTATTGATTATGTGCAGTACGATTATACCATCCGGTTTACACAATACCCGGGCCATGCCACGCTTATTGCCCAACAAGCCGTGGAAGAAGGTTTTGATGTGTGCGTTGCCGTAGGCGGCGATGGCTCTATTAACGAAGTGGCGCAAAGCCTTATAGGTACCAATACGGTTTTGGGGCTTATCCCCTTCGGTTCGGGCAATGGCTTTGCCACCCACCTGCATATTCCACCGCGCGATGCCAAAGGCTCTATTAATGTGCTGAACACGGGCAAGGTGGTTAAACTTGACCTGATAAAAACGAACCTGAAATACATTGTAAGCAATGGCGGTTTTGGGGTTGACTCTTCAACTGCCCGGCGCTTTCACCACCATGCCATACGCGGGTTAGCCTCGTATGCATGGGCTATTACCAAAGAATTGCTTTTCTACTTTCAGCCCTTTGAAACCACTGTTGAAATTGACGATGTAAAAATTGAAAGGTCGTTTTTTCTTTTTACCGCCTTTAATGCCAACCAGTATGGTTATGATTTTGCCGTGTTCCCCAACACGAGTATGAAAGACGGGGTAATGGATGTAATTGTAATGAACCGTTTCCCGGTGTGGAAGTTGCCCTATATTGTTTTCTGCTTAATGCTTAAACGTGCCGACCTGATTAAGGAGGCCGAATCGTACCGGGCAAAAAAAATACACATCTACGGCAACAAAAAAATGTGCTATCAGTTTGATGGCGATTCGTTTATTTACCACGATGATGTAACTATGGAAATTGTACCGCAGTGCATACAAGTAATTGTGCCGAGTGAGTTGAATGCGTACTGAGTGAAAAGGCAATAGGAAATAGTGAATAGAAAATACAAAATGGAAATGCAAACTGTGATATGTTACAGCTAAACCATAAAAATCTTGAGGTTTGGAAGCAAAGCATTGCATTGGTAAAACTGACCTATTCAACAACTAGTAAATTGCCAAAAGAAGAGCAGTTCAACTTAACCAGCCAAATGAGAAGGGCCGCTGTAAGTATATGTGCCAATATTTCAGAGGGTGCAGCCCGGAAATCGGAGGTTGAAAGAAAAAGATATTATGAAATATCCAGGTCATCGTTAGTAGAACTTGATACCCATTTTGAAATATGTCTTTCGCTTGGCTATATTTCAAAAGCAGATATTGAAAACCTTGAACAGGTTGCGCTTTCAGTTTTCAAAATGATAAGTAAGCTATCATAGTATATCATTGACTATTCACTATTTACTATTCATTTCATAGATATTATATGAGCAAGAAAACCCATTCTACAGACAAAATAGTTTACAGCACCAACCCCGATTACAAAGCTGAGGAGGAAAATGGAGAGGGCCTTACTCCTGTCCCGGCGCAGCAAACGTTGTATGTGGCGCTTGAAAGATTGAAAGGTGGCAAGGTGGCTACCATAGTTGAAAATTTTATTGGCAAGGAGGCTGATTTAGAAAATTTGGGCAAAACATTAAAATCGAAATGTGGTGTGGGCGGCACGGTAAAAGAGGGTATTATCCTGATACAGGGCGAACAGCGCGACAAAATTATTGGCATACTGAATAGTATGGGCTATAAGACAAAAAAGAAGGGCGGATAAGGAATTACTCACCTAATTTGCTTTTTTTCCACATCCTGCCAAAGGCCTTTCGCAATTCATTAAATTCGCGGAGAAACCCGGGGGTGATTTTCCTTCATTGTTATGCCGCAGTTTACACACTTACATAGCCATACCCAATATTCGTTGCTTGACGGAGCCGCGAATATATCGGCCATGTACAAAAAGGCGGCGGCCGATGGCATGAAGGCCCT
>DASZPC010000116.1:0-4640 GCA_035550455.1 Chitinophagales bacterium
TGTACGGCGCGCACCATGGTGTACGAACTAACAATAAGCAGAAAAGTCATAAAGCTTACATAAACCAGCGGCATGTGTTCCGGGTTCATGCCCATTTTCTCCATTACCCTGGCTACCGATGGAATTGGCACCGAAGCAAAAACCTCTGCCGGCTTTGGCCACGAAGCCGACTGCGTAAAACGCAATGCCGCGTAGGCAATCAAAAACGAAGCAAAGGTAAAGGTGTCAGATATAAGGAAATACCACATCATTACCTTTCCATAACCCACCTTAAACGGCGAGTGCCCGCCTTCCCAAAGTTGCTGGTCATCCTGTGCATGTAAAGTAGCTTCAGCCATAATCGTATTTAAGTATTGTATTTTTAAACTATTGATAATTCATGTAAAAGAAGATAAACAAGTAAACCCATATCGCATCCACAAAATGCCAGTAACTTACCAGCAATTCCAGGTTCAACTGGCGCTTGGGGTTAATAATATTCCTCAATTCATAAATAGGGTCTTTGCGGGCGCGCACAGCATAAACAATAAACACCAGTGTTACCAGCAGGCCCACCACAATATGCACCCCGTGCATAGAGGTTAGCAGATATACAAATGACCCGGCCACATTACCATCAATAGGCAAACCCATTTGTTTTAAAATATGCCAGCCCCACAACTGTAATCCCAAAAAAACACAGGCAGTTATAAACGATAAAATCATCAGCGTCCTGAAAGCAAAGAACTTAGCCTTGCGATAGCTTATCAGTGCCAATTGCATCATTACGCTTACCGAAACTATTACCAGGGTGTTGTATAAAAAAATGGAAGGTAACCTGAAATTCTCCCACACCCTGAAATCACCCTTCTTTATAAGCAAGGCACTGGTAAGGGCAGCAAAAAACATAGCCATGGAGCCCATGCCAACCCACAAACCGAATTTTTGCGGGTGTACCCCGGTATATTCCGTCTTGTCTCTAAGAATGTTATCGTTGCTCAATGCTGCCTGCATCAGATTTTTCCTAATACTAAAGCCAGTTGCATAACCGGCAAATACAAAAACGAACCAAACATTAATATACGTGCTGTTTTATCCTCGCAGTGGCGGTAGTGGTTCCATGCCATTAGCATAAAAACCACGCCTACTACCACAATAAACAAATTACCGGTAAAACTTACCGCGTTTAAAAAATAAGGTATCATCGAAACTACCAGCAACACCGCACAGTAAATAACATTCTGTATGGCGCTCATCCGTGTTTTACCGCTGGCCGAGGGCAGCAGCATAATACCGGCCTTTTTATAATCATCAAACTGTAGCCAGGCTATTGACCAAAAGTGCGGAAACTGCCAAATAAACTGGCTGCTGAAAAGCACTATGGCCCAAAAATCAATATTGCCGCTGGCACATACATAACCAATCATGGGGGGCAAAGCGCCCGGTATAGCCCCTACAAAAACGGCTATCGAGGAAACCCTCTTTAAAGGCGTATAAACAAAAGCATACGTAATTAACGATAACGCCGATAGCACGCCTGCCACCGGGTTAAACATGTATGTTATAATCAATATACCCGATACCCCCATTACGCCGGCTGCTACAATAGCTTCAATGCTGTTCATGCGCTCGGCGGGCAAAGGCCTGTTTTGCGTACGGGTCATCAGTTTATCAATATCACGCTCAATAACCTGGTTAATGGCGTTCGATGCACCCGTAACAAGCATACCACCCAAAGCCAGCCAAAAAATACTGGCAATGTTATAAAAGCCGTGTATGCCAAACAGGTAACCTATAACTGCTGAAAACACCACCAAAAAGCTAAGCCTGAATTTGCCCAGCATAGCATAGTCTTTCAGCCTCTGTATTACAAAGGAACTGCTCCCTGCCGATATGGAAATTACTTTTGCCATGTTGCTGCCTGCTGTCTTTTAGTGTGCGTGTTCACCTGGTGCAAGAGGCACATTCTGCGGGTTACATTCTTTTCCGTTAGTGCTGTAATCATAAGGCCACCTGTGTACAGTTGGTATATCGCCTTCCCAGTTACCGTGCAAACGGGCAACAGGGGCTGTCCACTCAAGCGTATTTGAGTGCCATGGGTTGGCATACTCGCCCTCTACCTTCCTTCCTTTAAATATGCTGTAGAAAAAGTTAACGATAAACAGCAACTGGCCAAGGAAAACAATAATAGCGGCAATGCTCATAAAAGCAGCAAGGCTGTTAAAGTTATTGAAGGTTTCAAAGTTGGCGTAAGTATAATAACGGCGTGGAAGGCCGGTCATAAAGTGCATAGGGAAGAAAATACAGTAAGCCCCTACCATGGTAATCCAGAAATGTATCTGGCCCAAAGTTTCGTTCATAAACCTGCCATACATACGCGGGAACCAGTGGTAAACACCGGCATACATACCAAAGAAAGCCGCAATACCCATTACAATGTGGAAGTGAGCCACCACAAACATGGTATCGTGCAGTTGAATGTCTATCGAAGAGTTACCAAGTATAATACCGGTTAAACCGCCGGTAATAAACATCGATACAAACCCAACACCAAACAGCGCCGCCGAGGTTAGCCTTAACTTGCCTCGCCAAATAGTGCCAATCCAGTTAAATACCTTAATGGCCGATGGAATGGCAATAAGCAGGGTAAACAAAGTAAATATAGCGCCAAGGTTAGGGTTCAAACCGGTTACAAACATGTGGTGTGCCCACACAATAAACGAAAGTATCAATATGGCCAGCAGCGATAAAATCATCGCTTTATAACCAAATACCGGCTTGCGTGCGTGTACCGAAAGTACTTCCGATACAATACCCATCGCCGGGATGATGATAATATATACTTCGGGGTGCCCAAGGAACCAGAAAAGGTGCTCAAACAAAATCGGCGAACCGCCTTTGTAACCAAGCAGGTGCCCGTTTATAATAATATTGTTCAGGTAAAAACTGGTATCCAGCAAACGGTCAAACTCCAGTAATACAACACCTGCCAATAAAGCAGGGAAAGAAAGCACACCAATAACCGCAGTAAACAACAGCGCCCATATAGTTAAAGGCAGCTTCATCATGCTCATACCTTTAGTGCGCAGGTTCAGTACTGTGGTAATATAATTAAGGCCACCTAAAAGCGCCTGCACTATAAACAATGCCATGGCCAGTACCCAAAGGTCAAAGCCAAGCCCCGAACCAAGGTTTATAGAGGTATCCCGCAAACCGTTCAATGGTGGGTAAGCTGTCCAGCCACCCGAAGCAGGCCCTGTTTGGATAAAGAATGAAAAGAATAAAATAACGCTGGCCGTTAAAAAGAACCAGTACGATAACATATTAATAAACGGCGAGGCCATATCGCGCGCGCCTACCTGGTAAGGTATCAGCAGGTTGGCGAACGTACCGCTCAAACCACCTGTTAACACAAAAAACACCAGGATGGTACCGTGCATGGTTATAAGCGCGTAGTAAAACTCCTGGCTTATTTTGCCGCCTTCCGCCCAGCGTCCAAACAATTGCTCAAGGAAAGGGAACGTTTCGTTCGGCCATCCTAATTGCAAGCGGAAAAGTACCGAAAGCAGTCCACCAACAATTCCCCAAAACATACCTGTTATTAGGAACTGCTTGCTTATCATTTTATGGTCCTGGCTAAATACATATTTAGTCAGAAACGTTTCCTCGTGGTGTCCGCCACCGTGCCCGTGTTCTGCATGGGCGTGCACGTCGGCGTGTTCTACTGAATGAGCGGTTTGCATATACCTGTGTTTATTTAAGTTCTCTCAATAATTTATTTGGTTAACATAGCCGTAGCCTTGCTTGTTTCTGCCTTCGATGAGTCCGTTGCAGCCGCAGCGGGTGCTGCAGGCTTAAGGGCATCATAAAGCGGTGTTTGCTTGGCCAGCCATTCGTCATATTCTTTCTGTGTTACCACTATCACTTCGCGTTCCATACCAAAGTGCGATTTACCACACAACTCAGCACAAGCCAGTTCATATTTAAAGGTTTGCCACCTTGGTTGCCCTGTTTCAGGGTTAATAGTTTGCCACCATGGCTGTGTGCTCAAATACTGGCGCATTTCCTCGGTAGTCATGGTAGGGGTAAAATAAAACTGTGTAGGGGTGCCGGGCACACAATCCATTTTTACACGGAAGTGTGGCAGGTAAAAGCTGTGTATTACATCCTGTGCGCCAAGTTTCATAAGCACCGGCCTGTCTTTAACAAGGTATAGTGCATTTGCCATAAAATCATCATGGCTGTGTGGGTCTTCCCAGTTAATGCCTAATTCGTTGGTAGGGGTTACGTGGGCCGTATCAATAATGCGTTCGCCAAATTTTCCATCCTTTCCCGAATAACGTATCATCCAGTTAAACTGTTTAGCCGTTACTTCAATTACAAGGGCATTCTTATCGCGGGCATCGCGGTTAAAAATATTAAACCACTCATACATACCCATCGCAATCAGCAGGGTAAGCACTATAGTGGGTATAATAGTCCATATAACTTCAAGGGTATTGTTGTGCGGATAAAAGTAAGCCTCTTTCGTGCGGCTTTCGTTGTAGCGGTAAGCAAAGTAAAATAGCGCTACCTGTGTAATTACAAACACCACAGTAATAATAAGCATGGTAATATTAAACAGGCGGTCTGTCTGTACACCATGAATGGAGGCAGCTTTG
>DASZPC010000117.1:0-2453 GCA_035550455.1 Chitinophagales bacterium
AAATTTCTTTTCGCGTTTTCCTGAAATAAAGCTGGTCTCCTACCCCATTAACTACGGCAAAGGGCATGCCCTGCGCGAAGGGGTTAAAAGGGAATTGGGGCAAATTGTTATTTACACCGATATTGATTTCCCTTATACCCATGCCAGCCTTGTTAGCATTTATAATACATTGCAAAGCGGCAACTGCGATGTTGCTATTGGTATAAGAGGCGAAGAATATTATACTCACCTGCCTAAAGCCAGGGTGCGCATATCAAAATTTCTCCGCTTGTTAATACGCGGGTTACTGCGTATCCCTACCGACGACACACAATGCGGGTTAAAAGGTTTTAACCAAAATGGCAAAGAGGTTTTCCTGCAAACCGAGATAGAAAGGTATTTATTCGACCTCGAGTTTATTTTCTTATCTGCCAGAAAAAAACTACTGATAAAAACCATCCCTGTTCAGTTACGGCCCGGTGTTGAGCTATCATCCATGCGCTGGAAAATTCTTTTACAGGAATCAGGAAATTTTTTGAAGATATTTACCAAAAGTATTTTTGGCTTATGAGCTATAAATTAACAACACGCTACCCTTCAAAAAGGGCATTTATAACCGGCGGCGGCGGCAGTTTGGGCCGCGCTATGGCTTTAAAATTAGCGGCCGATGGATGGACGATAGGCATAACCGATATTAGTGAACAGGCGCTGGCCGAATCGGCTAAGCAAATTGAACAGGCTGGCGGCAAGGCACTAACCTACCGGTTTGATGTGGCTAACAAAGCGGAATATCAAAAAGCCTTTGAAGATTATATTTCAAAAACCGGTGGGTTGGATGTAATGATAAACAACGCCGGTGTGGGCGATGGCGGCCTGGTAGGCGAATACAGCCTCGAAAACTGGGACTGGATAACCGGTATTAACCAAATGGCAACGGTTTACGGTTCACACTTTGCCGTGCAGGTAATGAAGAAGCAGAAAAGCGGGCATATACTCTCCATTGCTAGTGCAGCGGGCTTGGCCAATATGCCAAACATGGGCATGTATAATGTTACCAAAGCAGCCGTTATTTCGCTCATGGAAACCCTGTATGCCGAGGTAATGGCCTTCAATATCCGCATTAGCGTGGCCTGCCCTACTTTTTTCCGAAGCAATATTATGCAGCACCACCGGGGCAACGAAGATTCGGCTAAAATAGGCCAAACCATTATCGAGCGCGCTAAATTCTCTGCCACCGATTTAGCGGAATACATTCTTACACAAACCGGCGAAAAGAAGTTTTACATACTGCATCCATGGCAGGCGCGCATGGTATACTTTATGCGCCGCTTTTTGCCTATGTATTTCCTTAATTACAAAGCAAAAGAATTTAGCCGCAAAGACTGGGTACAAAAAACACTCAGCCAAAAGTTTTAACCTAATGGGCCACCGTAAATAGTGCCGACTGCCGGTTACTGTTGTTTATCAGCGAAACAATATAAGCGCCGGGGGCAAACTGCGAAGTATTAATACGGCTCAAGGTATTATCAGCACTGCCTGAATACACAATCCGCCCGCTTAAATCACAAACCTGCAATTTTGAACCGGCCCCTGTATTGATGATATTCAATTCATTATTTGCCGGTACCGGAAACATTTTTAACCCCGGGCTAACAGCAGCAGCTTCAATTCCTGTTGTGGAGGCCAGCCATTCTTTATAAAAACTGATAACCCCTGTTTCGGGGCCGCCAAAACCGGTAAATACAATTTTATACAACTCGCCGCCACTGGTTTGCACAAAATAAGCCAGCGAATCTTTTACACTGTATGTACCATGTTGCCCGTCGTAAATTTGCCAGTCCCAGCCAATAGTATTTAACTCGCTTTCAAAAGTAAAACCAGTATAACTATTCAGGGTAACATCAACCGGGGCCGCAGGCTCAATTTGCACACCTTTATTCACCCATACGCCTGTTTCGGGCTTAGGCAACTGCCCCGCATCGCTGGCAGCATACCGTAAAAAAAGCATATCCCACTGGCTGGCGGCCGGCTCCTTATCCATCACTTCGTTACGTACCATATTCAGGTAAACAAAGTTTTTACCGCTGTATCCGGGCTTGCCTATATGCACACTGGTAAATGCCGAGTTATCTATATTGGCATATTGAATATCAAAAGCCGTATCAAACACCAGCGCATTTACCAAAAACTTTTTTAACACACCGCCCGGCAGTTGTACCAGGTAAATCGAATCGCCCACCACATTATGCGTAACACTGCTGTATTTGCCCCAGCCAAAATCAAAAATATTACCGGTGTTCCGGTTGGTGTTTAAAGCGCCTAAATCCATTAATGTATCCGAATCGTATAGCTGGCGCCAGCTTTGCCAGTTAGTGGTATCAAGGGTATTAAACGAAGAAGCATCGGCATTCGGGGCTATAAATACCTTTACACCAAATGCCCCGTTAATACGGATAGTGGTGCCCCCAAGCGGG
>DASZPC010000118.1:0-3379 GCA_035550455.1 Chitinophagales bacterium
AAAGTACAAGCCATTATGGCTTATAAATCGCAGTTTTACGACCCCAAATCGAAAGAAAAAGATACGTTTATTTCCTCGCCCGAATTCATGGAATTTGTAAAAGCGCGGGCCCTGCATTTTGGAGTGCCTATTGGCGTTAAATATGCCGAGGGTTTTACGGCTAACCGTACTGTAGGCGCTAAAAACCTGTTTGATTTGATTTAGGCAAACCAGGTAAATAATTCGGTTAGTTCAGTTTTAGCTTTTGTTGCGGCATCAAGGTTTTTAATTACTTCCCCCTCGTTCATTTGTATTAAGCGGTTGCCGTATTGGTGGGCATCTTTAAGGTTATGGGTAATTAGTATGGAGGTAAAGCCATAATCCTTAATCAGTTTTTGGGCGGTGTTCATTACAGTGGCGGCGCTTCGTGGGTCAAGGGCAGCGGTGGGTTCGTCCAATAAAAGTATTTTGGTTTCGTCCATTACGCTCATTAGCAGGGTTAGTGCCTGGCGCTGCCCACCTGAAAGCGCACCTATTTCGCGGTCAACTTTATCTTCCAGCCCCATGCCCAGCATGGCAATCTTTTCTTTTACAATTTTGCGGAAATTTCCGTTAACGCCTATGCGTAGCCCTTTTGATTGGGTGCGTATGGCCGCCAGCCTGAAGTTATCGAGTATGCTCAAGTCGGGGGCGGTGCCGGTAAGCGGGTTTTGAAACACCCGGGCAATCCAACGGCTGCGGCGGTAATCGGGCAGGCCTGTTACATCGTTACCATCAATTAAAACTTTGCCACTGGTACATATTTCAGAGCCTGAAATAATATTCAATAAAGTGGTTTTGCCCGAACCGTTGGCGCCAACAATTACAACAAACTCGCCTGCTGTTATATTCAAATTCACCCCTTTTAAAGCCTCCATTTGGTTAGCTGTACCGGGGTTAAACACCTTGCGTATGTTTTGCAGTTCAATCATAGCGCACGGTTTTTAAGTCGGGGTATGCTTACAATAAGCAATACAAAAACAGCGGTAACCAGTTTAAGCAGGTTAGGGTTTATACCTATTGAAAGCGTAAAGGCCAGCACCAACTGAAAAAGGATACTGCCACCAATTACAGTAGCCAACTGCCAGGTTATAGGCCTTATATTAAAAGCTATAATAACGGCATCGGCTATAAGCACCGAGCCAAGCCCGGTAATTACAATACCAATACCCATATTAATATCAGTAAAGTTTTGATACTGGGCCACCAAATAGCCGCTTAAAGCAGTAAGTGCATTAGCTATGGCAAGCCCGGTAATTTTCATGGCGTTGTTGTTAATCCCCAACGCCCGTACCATAGCGGCATTACTACCGGTGGCGCGCATGGCAATGCCAAAATCGGTTTTAAGCAAAAAGCCGGTAAGCCCTGCCACCATTGCAATAAAAATGATGGCGGTTAGTGCATCGCTGTAACTGCTGTTGCTGAAAATATGGTTTAGCGAGAAAACGGTTTTTACATCAAGCAATGGTACATTTGAGCGACCAAGCACCAGCAGGTTAATGGAATACAGGCCCGTCATTACCAATATGCCGGCTAACAGGGCGTCAATTTTAAGCCGTGTGTGTATAAGGCCGGTTAAAAAACCCGCTAACGCCCCGCTAATTAATACTACCGGAATTATAGCCACTGCCTGCCAGTGCGCTGTTAGCAGCACAGCTGTAACCACAGCCCCCAGCGTATAGCTGCCATCGGTGGTAATATCAGGTATCCGGAAAATTTTCATGGTAATGAAAATACCGGTTGACATGGAGGCTAAACACAGCCCCAGCATAATGGCGGTAAGGTAAAACTCCATTATTTAATGGCTTCGAAATTATCGGGCACAGTAATGTTGAAACGTTTAGCCGCTTCAGGGTTATATACGCGTTTACGCAGTTTTACCATTTCCCAGTGCATACCACTAAGGGTTTTATTTTTTAAATACTGTGCAGCCTGCTCGCCCGCCTGGTAGCCCCACTGGTATATATCGGCGCCATACGCAGCCACGGCGCCACGCGAAACCAGCCCGGCTTCGCTGGTAAATACAGGCACATTGGCATCGTTGCAGGCTTTTAGTATTGTTTCAAACGAGCCGAATACAGTGTTATCGGGGTTGGCGAAAAAAGCATCGATATTCTTATCTAAAAGCGATTTGGTTACCAACTGCACATCGGCGGTGCTGTTTACCGGTAGCGAAATCAACTCAATATTATATTGTTTTGAAAGCTCGCTGATACGTTGAATAGCCTCGGCAGACTGTGGCTCAGATTGGTTGAAAATCATCCCCACCCGTAGTTGTGCGCCTTTGGGTTTTACCAATTTTGGGATAAGTGAAAATGAAGTATCAATATATCCGAGAGATTCGCCAATGCCGAAAAGATTGCCCGGTGCATTGCCTGTTTCATCGGTTACTTTCATTAATTCAGGGCTGGGCGATACCATCATAAACACAGGAATATCCTTTGTGTTTTGAATGGCCGTAATAGTGGAAAGGGAAGGATTAGTAGCAATCAACGTAACTTTTTGCGCAATAAAATATTTTACAGCCAGTGTAAGTTTGGGTATATCGCCCTGTGCGTTGCGGTAAATAACTTTAATGGTTTTCTGGTCTTCGCTAAAGCCTTCTTTTTTCAGGGCATCGAAAAAGCCTTGCTTGGCCTGTGCAATGGTGTTATCTTCAAAAGCATCAACAAAGCCTATAACCGGAACATTGCTGCTGTTATTACAACTGCTTAAAGCTATTAACGATATAAGGAACAGTAATTTGAATTTCATGTAAAACTGATTGTGGGTTTAGGTATTGCCCAAAGATATAAAACAAATTATGGCGAAAATGTTTGCTGCCATATGCCCATAAAATGAAAGCGCCCGGATACTTCCGGGCGCTTGGTCAATTAACTAAGTTAAAACAGCCACTATTTAACTACCGTAAATAACCTGCTTTGTGTGCGGGTTTGGCCTGCAGTGGCAGCAAGCAAATAGTTTCCATTACTTAAGCCCGACGCATCAAAATCAAAAATATTTTCACCGGTAACCGTATTGTGGTAGGTTTTTTCCTGGTATAACTTGCCTGTCATATCAAATATCCTGATGGTTACATCAGTTTTGTTATCGAGGTACAGCGATACATGCGATGAGGAACTTACCGGGTTAGGATATATATTAAGGCTGCTTACCCCCGATTTCTTTATCTCACTTATATCAGTAGCAAGGCTTGTTTGGCAACCGGCTGGTGTAAGGGTAGTGCAACGCCACATGCCACGGCCATGGGTGCCTATGTAAAGTACTTTGCAGCCATCGGTGTACAGGTTAGTTTCAATCATGCGGTAAACAGGAACACGTGGCAGGCCATTATTTTCCTCGTGCCACATGGTGCCATCCC
>DASZPC010000119.1:0-1730 GCA_035550455.1 Chitinophagales bacterium
TACTTCTGCTTCAAGGGCCAGGGCTTTATCCAGTATTTCTTTACCCTGTTCCAGTTTTGCGGCAGCCCAGGTTTTATCATCCAACCCGGCCGCGTTTATTTTTACGTTGAGGTAGGCGCCGTAAACCGCACTACGTGCGCAAAGCACCCCCACACCGGCATCGGAAGCAGAATTGGGGTTACCGGTTTCGGCCATGGCCTTTATTACTTCAAACGATTGCAGGCTAAGCTGCATTACTTTAAAAGGCACTTCAATAGCATATTGCGTGGCGGCCTGTATGGCTGCTTTGCGCGCGGCTTTTTCGGCATCGTCGCTTTTGGGCAGGCCAAAGGCATCCATAATTTTGTTGAAGGCGTGGGTATCTTCATCTACCAACGCTAATAGCTGCGATTTAATTTCCTGCCCTTTATCGGCCCATGTGCTAAATTCTTCCCAACGTTCATCCCATCCCTTTTTATGGGAAGAGAGGTTGGCCACCATGGTGCCTAAGGAAACCCCTAAAGCGCCTATGTACGCCGATATTGAACCGCCACCCGGAGCGGGCGATTCGCTGGCGGTTTCATCGGCAAACTGGCTCAGTTTCATATTAATTAAAGGCGAAGTATTGCCATCGGCCAGCATATATTCAATAATCCTTTTGTTGGGGTCAAAGGGTGTTAATTCATCAAGCCCCAGACTTTTAACGGCAATTTTCATCAGTTCGCTTTCGCTTACACCGGTGCTGCGTTTTTGTTTTTTCAAAAAGTATTTGCCTGCATCCAGCATTGCTTTTAAGGGCATAAGACCCACCAGTTCGCTACCGGTTACGCGCATACCCCGGTTATAAGCACTGGTAACGCAGGCATCGAAGGCCACATGCACCGGTGTAATATTCATATTGGTAAGGTTCATGCTAACCTGTGCAATACCATACTCGGCTATGTACCAGCCAATACCCGTTACCGCTTTACACACACCGGGTTGGTGAAACTCTTCGCCTTTTTCGTTTTTTACCTTGCGCCCTGCCTCGCGCACATCAAAGGCTACCGAGTTGGCGCGCCTTACCGAGGTGGTATTGAGGTTTACATTATAGGCCACCAGAAAATCGCGCGCGCCAATAGCTATGTTGCCGCTCTTTTCGTTAAATGTTGCAGGGCCATAATCGGGTTGCCAGTCGGGTAGTTTTATTTTTTGGGCTATGCCCTCATATTCGCCGGCGCGTATGGCCGCCAGGTTTTTACGGTGTGGCGCACTGGCAGCGTACTCGTATAAATACACCGGTATGCTCAATTCTTTGCCCACGCGTTCGCCCAGCTTTTTGGCACAAGCAATGCAATCGTCCATAGTGGCATTGGCAATAGGTATAAAGGGACAAACATCGGTAGCGCCAAAGCGCGGGTGCTCGCCCTGGTGTTTGCGCATGTCAATAATTTCGGCGGCTTTGGCTATAGCGCGAAAGGCGGCTTCCACCACCTCGTCAGCATCTCCTACAAAAGTTACTACCGTGCGGTTGGTAGCTTTACCGGGGTCAACATTCAGCAGGCGGACACCCTCAACGCTCTCTATAGCATCGGTTATTTGCTTAATGATGTTCGGGTCGCGGCCCTCGCTGAAATTGGGGACGCACTCTATTATCTTTTTCATGGCTGAAACTTTGCCCGGCTAATATAGAAAACTCCTTTAGCCGCACGGTGTGCAGTTACGGATTAAGGGTGCTTACACCGACACAGGTGGAATCAGGCACGGGTGGA
>DASZPC010000120.1:0-3107 GCA_035550455.1 Chitinophagales bacterium
GAATGTAATGAGCGCTCATTATATTGAACTGGCCCCGAGCGCACTAACCGCACTTGGCGCCGGCGATATTTTATACGAAACCCCAAGCTCTACCGCCGGTGGCACAAGCGCCATTGACTTTGCACAAGAACCTTTAACCGAAGACGGTGGCATAGTGTATAAAACGCCTATAAAAAACGTTACACCAGGTAGCTATCAATATTTGCGTGTATCACTGGCATACCAAAATTACGATGTAAAAATGCTCATTGACACTACTATAGCGGGTATTACTATTAACCAGGAATTTCCATGCACTATAGCCAGTTTTGTTGGGTTCAATACGTATATCCCTGATTTTAAGATAAAAACCAGTATTATTTCAGTAAACGGAAACAGGCTGCAAGGCTTCTGGGGGTTCGAGTCGCCTATCAATTATTTCGGTTTCAATTACGATGTGGTTGATACCGGGCAAGCCCCAGCCAATGCAACAACAGTGGTTAACCCCATATCAGCCACATCGCCAATACCAGCAGGTTCATGTGTAGCAACCGGCGCTTTCAATAATAATACCGCACAACCTTTACATATTACCGGCACTGAAACGAGTGATGTAGTGGTAACAATTTCGCTTTCAACAAATCATAGTTTTGAGTGGGTAGAGGTAAACCCCGATGGCAAATGGGAGCCATTAAAAGGCGAATATATTGTGGATATGGGTATAAGGGGTTTAATGCCTACTGTGCAGTATTAATTTAACGGACATACCGGCACGGATTTTTTAGAAATTGATTCAGGTGATTTATATATTTTAGCATAACTTAAACCAAACAAAGAACCGAACATGAAAAAGCTATTACTCGTATTTTCGGCTTTTATAGCCATTAGCTGTAATGCTCAAATTGCCAATGGCAGTTTTGAAAACTGGGCGCAGGACACTTTTTACCTGGCCGCCGGCGAAATTACCGGTCTGCCTGCAGATACAACCTATTACCAGGATCCTGTTGAGTGGACCTCATCAAATGCAATTTCTGACCTTGATTCGTTGGGAAGCCTAACCCTTGTTACCCAATCAAACGACGCCACTTATGGTAGTTCGGCTATACAAATGGTTACAGACTCCATAAGCCTTCCGCAAAATATTGGCGGTACCTCTTTCAGCGTTAAACTTACTTTACCTGGTTTTGCTTTAAATGGTAAATTTCCTATCAACCCTCAGTCGTTAATCCTCAGCGGTGTTAGTACTATCTCTCCTGCATCGGTACTGGGTGCTGGCCAACCTATAGCCGAACGCCTTGCCGATATAAAGGGTTATTACAAATACACCCCGGTATTTAACCCGAACACCAATGCTAACGACACCTGCCTTATCTGGGCTATGCTGCGCCGTGGACAAGAGGTTGTTGCGAATGCTATTTTCAAAAGCACTACAGCTACCAGCGGATACGCTTCGTTCCAAATACCTTTCAACTACGTATCGTGCGATATGCCTGATACATTGGTTATCTTAATGGCATCGAGCGTGCCTAATGTCCAAACTATTTTAGGTGGCACATCGGGCCTTATACCAGGCAGCGTTTTGTTAGTTGACACCATATCTTACGATGTTGTACCCAATAACTTCATGTTCCCTCCTTTTGCTAATGCTGATAACGCCAGCACCGTTAAGAATACCCCTGTTACCATTAACGTATTGGCCAACGATACTGATTGCGATGGCCTTTCGTTAACAGTTAGTGTTATTCGTAACCCAAGCAATGGGACTGCAACAGTTCAAAGCAACCAGATACTTTATACACCGAACACAGATTTTGTAGGCCTTGACACACTGTGGTATAAAGACACCAATACAAACAGCGATACTGCTGCTGCATGGGTGCGTATCGTGGTTAACCCTACATCGGGCATTAGCAGCACTAACCTGGTTGACGTTCGCGTTTACCCTGTTCCAGCCAACAACACATTAAACATTCAGTTCGATAATAAGGGTAAAACTTACGCCCGTATCTACGATATTATAGGTAACGAGGTTCAAAACGCTACCCTTACTAATAACTTTAATACTATTAATATCAGTAACCTGGCAAATGGCCTTTATGGTTTGCAACTGGTTAATGAACAAGGTACGGTAATTGCACGCGCTAAATTTACAGTAGCTAAGTAATGGGCCTTATAAGCCAAACAAAAATGCCCGCACTAGTTGCGGGCATTTTTTATTTAAGCCAGTTGTTGTTATTGTTTTAAAGTAATTCAGGCACCCTACTCTTTAACCAATTTGCTTACAGTGTAAGCGCCATTAACCTGTAATTTAAGCAGGTAAAGCCCCGGTGAAAGCTCGTTGGCGTTAAAGCTACGGCTGATGTTTCCGGCGCTCAACTCTTCACCCATCAGGGTTTTAACCACCTTGCCATCTACCGAAATAAGGCTGGCGCTAACACGGGCGCTCTCTTCTAAGTTAAAGTTTATGGCAAATGAGTTATTAAACACAGTTGGAAAAACATTAAGTGCTGCAACTTTACTATCAATACTGTTAATACCAACCGAAGGAACTGCAGTAATAGTTTTATGCACCAAATAAACCTGGTCGCCGGTTTGGGTTAAATCGCCGTTACCATCATTACCTGCCCAATAAAAGGTTATTGGCCCATGGTATGCTGTTGGCGCAACCCAGGTAAAAGTCCACACATTAGTGGCATCGGCATCTTTATGGCCAATGTATTTCCTGCCTGATATATTAGATAAACTGGTGGTGGTGGCATTTAGCACAGTAAAATCAGTAACACCGCTTTGAAGGGCATGTGCCGAATCAGTAGCTGTTAACTCAAAGCCATAAGTACTTGACGCTACGTTGCCGGTAATACGCATAAAATAAGTAGCGCCGGGCGTATAAGTAGTACCCCCTGAAATTACATCTGCCAGGCTAGTGGTATCAGCGCCCATTTGCAGCACAAAATTTGTACTATCATGGCTCGGTACGCAGGCATGGCATATTACACAACTTTGATTAAAGGGTGGATCGTTAGTGTATGTAGCCGGTGGCTGTGAAAGTGAAGAACGCACCTGGCTGCCGCTAAAAATAAAGGCAGAGGTAGCTAAAAAAGCCCCCATGGCAAAAGTTAACCGCCTTT
>DASZPC010000121.1:0-5110 GCA_035550455.1 Chitinophagales bacterium
AGTACGGCCGGCAAATACCTGTCGGAAGTAATTTCTGTAAAACTGGTTGATAACCCAGGGTATTTTCAGGTAGTAGATCGCCAGCACCTGGCGCAGATTTTGAAAGAACATAAATTGAATTCAGAAGGCTATATTGATGAAGCCACGGCTAAACAACTGGGTAAAATAATTGCAGTTGATGCTATTGTTACTGGTACTATTACTGTGCTAAGCGATAAGATAATGATTACGCTTAAAGTGCTTGATACAGAAACGGCACTTGTCGTAGCCGCAAGTTTGTCCGACTTGCCCTTAGATGCTGATGCCTGTGCTTTGCTGGGTATTAATTGTGGGGGGAACAACAATGGTAATAGCGTTTCTGCTACAAAGGCTAACAATACTATCGGTAGCAGGGGGTTTAATTCCGCAGTACAATCAGAAGAAAATTACAACAATCCTGAAACAGTTAGCAAAGAATGCGAGACAAAAGACGTGGGCGACTTTTGTTTTAGTTACAATGAGGGTAACCAGCACCCGCAAATTGAAATAAACCTCGAAATAAATTTTAGCTGTTGGGGATGTTCACAACCACCCCGGATGATTTTAAATAAGGGGCAAACTCAATGCTATTATTCTTTAAAAGCTGGTATTTATAATTATACAATCCGCGAATACAATCCAGGTTTGAATTTTGGGAACGTATTGTCAAGCGGCCAGATTAACGTAGAAAGGTGTAAATCCAAGACATTTACCTATTAGCTTTTAATTGGGCTATTATTCAAAATTGGAAGTGAACTGCAGAGGTTTGAAAGGTTGATATATTTTATGACTTTTCGCTATTCTGTGTTTTCCCTTCCAAATCTACATATTCTTTATTCCCTGCACCTTAATTTCCAAATGCGTGCGGTAAACAGTTGCTATCTAACAGCTATCGTCTAAAATCTAATACCTGTTTCACATTACATTAACTTAACTATTTAGCAACCGGCATAAAAAACAAATGCTTTTGTTTCGCCGAAATTTTAAATTTGAATAATCCCCCCGTGCAACCAAGGCAACACTAACTATATCAATTATTTAAATGAAAAAACGGTTACCCCTGAAATACGTTTGCAGCGCCTTATTAATTTCTCTAAGCGCACTTTTCTTTAACAATTCTGCTTCCGCCCAATGTAACAATGCCGACTTTAGCAACGGCGATTTTAGCGGGGGCTGGACTGGTACCTGGGGCTTTGGAACGTTCTGTATTACACAGCCCGCCCCAAACCCATACCAAAATACAGGTTTTAACCAAGGTGCCAATAACCAGGCGCCCAATAATAACAGTCCGCAGAAATGCCATTTTATTATGACCGGTGGCAACGACCCTGTGCTTAGCCCATGGGGCTATAATCTGCCGGTGGTTTATCCCGGTAATACTTACTCGGCCCGTATAGGCAATACCCATGCCGATGGTGATGGCGAGTCGTTAACCTATACATTTACGGTTACTGCTAACAACTGCAATTTTACCTATCACTACGCCTGTGTTATTGAACAGGCAACCGACTTAACGCACAGCACAGCAGGTTCTCAGCCATACTTTAATATTAAAATGGTTGATGGTAGCAACAACCCCATTACCTGTGCCGCATTTGAGGTTGACGGCAGTACAGCCCCCACTATTGGCGGCTTTACCACCATACCAGGTTCAGTTACCGGTGGCGACCCTGTATTGTTTAAACCCTGGACCTCGGTATTTGTGCCTTTAAACGCTTACATAGGCCAAACAGTTAAAATAACTTTTACAACACGTTCCTGCTATCCCTGCACATTGGGTATTTGCTGCGGTGGTTCTCATTACTCTTACGCCTATTTAGCAGCCGAATGTTCGCCCCTTACAATCCTTTCTTCATCACCTTATGTATGCGGTAGTAATCAGGTTACCCTTACAGGCCCTGCTGGTGCAGCTACTTATTCATGGTCGGGCCCCGGTATCGTAGGGGCCAGTAATACGCAAACCTGTACTATTAATCAGGCTGGGCATTACACCCTTAGCATGACCACCTTTGGTGATAACCCCTGTACCTTTTCACTCGATACTATTCTTCCTGCGGCTCCGGTTAATCCTTCGCCCAATTTTTCGTTTACTAATGCTTGTTTAGGCAGCCCTACCAGTTTTACTGATTTATCAACCCCTGCCGGCCAAATTACCGCATGGGCATGGGACTTTACCAATAGCGGTACCACCCAAAGCAGCGCCCAAAATCCCAGTTATACTTTTGCTACTGCCGGTACATTTCCTGTAAAACTATCGGTAACCGATGTACCCTGTACCGTTGATACTACAATTAATGTTACGGTTACGGCTCCGCCAACCTCAACCTTTACTGCGCCTGGTCCCGTATGCACTGGTCAGGCTTTAACGGTTACCTATACCGGCAACGCACCAGTTGGAGCTAATTATACCTGGAACTTCGATGGCGGAACTGTTAACAGCGGCAGCGGCCAAGGGCCTTACAGCATTAGTTGGGCTACGGCTGGTACCAAAAATGTAACACTCTCAGTTACTAACAGCGGGTGCAGTTCAACACAAACCACTGTGCCGGTTACTGTTAACACAACCCCATCAGTTACCGTAAATACGCCCACCCCAATTTGCGGCGGCGGCAATACAACACTTACTGCTACACCTAATCCTTCCGGTGGGACCTACAGTTGGTCACCGGGTGGTGCATCTACGGTTTCGGTTACAGTTTCGCCGGCTACCACCACTACCTATACAGTAACCTATTCAACCGGTACCTGTGGCAATGCAACGGCAACTGCTACCGTAAACGTTTCGCAAATACCCAATGTAACTGTTACCACCACCGATCCCGGTTGCAATTCGCCGCTTTATGGCTCGGCAGTGGCTACTGGCAGCAATGGCATTTCGCCTTATCAGTATTCGCTTAACGGTGCAGGTAATCAATCCTCAGGCAATTTCAACAACCTTATCTCTGGAAGTTACACAGTAGTGGCCACTGATAACGCCGGTTGCCAGTCGACCCCGGCAAACTTTACTATCAATAGTTACACACCCGTAACATTGGCTTTGGTAATTGATAGCAGCGGATGCACTAACGGCTCTGGGCAAATTATTGCCAATGCTTCGGGTGGTACAGGGCCTTATCAGTATTCAATCAATGGTGGGGCATATCAGGCCTCGGGAACATTTTCCTCGGTTCAGCCCGGTTCAGTTACCATCAATACGCAGGACGCCACAAATTGTGTGGTAAGCCAAACTGTTATTATGCCAGCTAAGCCTGTAATGTCACTTTCACTGGCAACCACCGATGCCATTTGTGCCGGTACTGCCAGCGGGCAAATTATAGCTACTGTTAGCAATGGTGTTTCGCCTTATCAGTACGCTTACAATGGGGGCATACCGCAAAACAGTAACACCCTCAGCGGGCTTACTGCCGGCGCATATACAGTTACCGCTACCGATGTTAACGGTTGCAGTACCACCGCAAGCACCGCTGTTAATGAACCCTCCCCACTAATAATTAGTGCCTTAAGTGTTACTGCCGTAAAATGTATTGGCGACCAAAACGGCACAGCCACTTTAAGTTTAAGCGGTGGTACGCCGCCTTACAGTTTTAGTTGTACAAAAGATGGGTTCAATTTTGTTTATGCGGTGGGCAATGTGGTTAGCGGGCTAGATACCGGCGAATATGAAATCACCCTCTCCGACGCTAAAGGCTGCACGGTTTTAAGCCAGTTAACTGTGCCAAATGCAGTTCCCGATTCATTTACCGTAAACACTACACCTACATCCTGTTTTGGCGGCCAGGTTAAGGATGGCGCCATCAGTTTAACTGGAGCCCCGTTGCAAAATGCCCCATTCAGTTTTTCTCTTAATTCGGGCAATTTCCTGCGAACCGATACTTTTACCGGTCTGGATACAGGTACTTATCACATAGCAGCTATGAACCAGTATGGCTGTATTACAAACCTGCCCGATGCTACTATTGGCGAACCGTCTTCTTCTGCCGTAAGTATATTGCCTAACGATACTACGCTCAACCTTGGGCAAAGCGTTCAGTTGGAAACCTATGTAACAGTTAGCCCGGCTCCGGTTACGCTGGCTTATCAGTGGTCGCCGCTGGAAGGGCTCAGTTGTTACGATTGTGGTAATCCGGTGGCCACCCCTTATGCGCCCGAAAATGTTTACACCGTTACGGTAACAATGAACGGGCTATGCACCTTAAGTGCCTCTGCCACCATTATGGTGCTTCAGGACGTAAATGTGTTTGTGCCAAGTTCGTTTTCACCTAATGGCGATGGCAATAACGATTTATTCTACATTTATGGGAAAAATATAAAACAGTTAAACCTGAAAGTATATAATCGTTGGGGCGAGAAAGTATTTGAAAGTAATGGGCAATACATTGGCTGGGATGGAACCTATAAAGGCGTAGTACAACCCGAAGGGGTTTATGTATACGAAACGAATATTGTATTCCTGAACAACAAGACCTTCTTTAAATCAGGTAGCCTAACCTTGGTGCGGTAGGCCTTATTGGCGCGTCCAAAGTCCGGTATAAGTGTTAATAACCACAGGGCTGTCAGTCGAGTCGGTTAGCTGGTAGGTCCAGGTAATCAAATCATTGTTGCTGTTAATATTGCCGTAGCCAGCCACCCAGTATTTTTGCGCCGTATCAGGCTGCTGGCTGTTTACGGTAACTTTTCCAGTAACCACGCTGCCATATATAGGGTTGGTAAACTGTTTACCGGCAAACGCTGTGTAAATGTCAATGTCGGAGATGCCGCTTCCACCAGTAATTGAATCTGTAAACATTAAACTATCCGGGGTATCTGTTATTGCCCACTTACCTGTAAAACGCCCGGTGCTAAGGGTATTACAGTCCTTACCTTCATAACCCGATTGGCATAGTTTACTGCATGCCCCTAAAAGGCTTAAAAATCCAATGTATGTGAGCATGCTCCTTTTTAATAACATATAGGTGTTTCGGCTTTCCGCCTGCACCTCAAAAATATAAAGTTTAGCCTTGCCCGTTAGCCCCGGCCTGGTTAGTGGTATTAAGGTGGCTTTTAACCTGCCCAAAAGTTAAATTTCAAAATGTGGATATTTAGCATAACTTAA
>DASZPC010000122.1:0-4328 GCA_035550455.1 Chitinophagales bacterium
CTGGAGCGAGATGGTAAACAATATCATCTTTGATAACATATATAACAAGCTGGGCATTAATGTTACGCCTAATGAAATGACCGAACTGGTAATGGGCGCTAATGCTTCGCCAATGGTAACCCAGAACCAACAGTTCCGCAACAGGCAAACCGGGCAGTTTGACCCCTCGTTAGTGCGGATGTATTTAAGCAACCTTGACCACGACCCACAAGGCGTGGAACCGGGCACCCTGCGCAAACGCTGGGTAAGCTTTGAAACCTACCTGAAACAAAGCCAGTTTGAGGCTAAATACACTAACCTGGTGGCCAAGGGTTTTTATGCCCCCAAGTGGCTGGCCGAAATGAACTATAAAGACCAGGGCCGCTATGCCAACTTTAAGTATGTGCAATTGCCTTACAGCGAGGTGAACGATGCCGACATAAAAGTTACCGATGAGGAAATGGACAACTATATAAAGAGCCATGCCGCATTGTACAAGCAGGATGAAGAAACCAGGAGGATTGCCTATGTAACCTTTGATATTTCAGCCTCGGCAGCCGATTCGCAACAAGTGCTGCAATACCTTGACGGTAAGCGCGCCGATTTTGCCAAGGCCGAAAAAGCAGAAGATGTGCAGTCGTTTTTAAAATTATACAGCGAAAAACCTTTTGATGAGGCCTACTATACAAAAGAAAAACTGGTGTCGCCGGTAAAAGATTCGTTGTTCGCCTACCCGGTTGGCACTGTTGTTGGCCCTTATGTTGACAATGGTTCGTTTGTACTGGCCAAGGTGGTAAACAAAAAAATGATTTCTGATTCGGTGCGTGTGCGCGACATTAAAATTTCGTTTGCCGGTGTTAATACTCAGGAAGCCGCCAACGAAAAATTTTTACTGATTGACAGTATCTATAAAGCTATTGATTCGCTGCATGGCGATTTTGCACAATTCGCCGCCACCTATTCCGATGACCCCGTTAGCAAGTTAAGGGGTGGCGATTTAGGCTGGGTAAAACAAAACGAAAAAGACCAGGCGCTGAACGATACCATTTTTTACAGGGCGGTTAAAGGCAAGCTGTATAAAGTGCCTTCGCAAACCGAAAATGCCATCCATATCATTCAGGTGGTGGACGACAAGCCTACAGACCTTGCACTACAAGTAGCTTACCTCTCGAAAGAAATAGTGCCAAGCCCTGAAACCGAAAAGCATATTTACAGCCAGGCCAGCGTTTTCGCCTCGGATAACCAAAGCGTTGATAAATTTACAGCAGCCGGGCAAAAAATGAATATTAAAACGGTGGCCTCTTTGGCTAAAGACGCCTATAGCGTTGAAGGCCTTGAAGGTTCGGCCCGCGAAATTGTTACCTGGGCTTACAAGGCCAGCAAGGGGGTTGTTTCGCCTGTATTTACAGTAGGCCAGCAAAATGTAGTGGCCGTGCTGGAAGATATCCGCCCCAAAGGCCTGCCTGAACTTTCGTCTATCCGCGAGGTGGTTAATGCCGCTGTGGTAAAACAGAAGAAAGTAGAATTACTGGAGAAAAAAATTACCGATGCCAAAGCCGCCTCGGTTGATGACCTGGCGGGCAAACTTGGCAAAGTAGCCAGTGAAGCCGACCATGTTTCATTCTCTTCGCCCCGCATAAATGGCCAGTTTGAACCGGCTGTTGCTGCTGCTGCCCTTGCCACCCCGGCTGGTAAACTTTCGGGGCCGGTTGAAGGAAAATCGGGGGTTTTTGCCGTGCAAACGTTAAGCATTGACGAACCTGCCAAAACCGATGATTACAGCATGATGGCTGCCCAAATGCAACAGCAGCTGGAAGGCAAGGCACGCTACGCGCAGGACGTGGAAAAGAAACTGGCTACAATTCAGGATAACCGGATAGACTTCTTTTAATAGCCCTTTAGGGCATACGCCCTAAAATGTTGTAGCCGGATTTTTGATGCTCCTTATAGGTTATTTGGTGGCAAATAATATATTTGCGCTCCGTTTTTAGGGGAAACAGGGCGTTTATAATGCCCTGCTAACGAGCAAATACTAAATACACTATATACTATATGGAGAGTTTAATTTATATCCTTCCTGTTTTTGGGCTTATTGCATTAGCTTATATGGGTTACCTGTCGGGCTGGGTTAGCCGCCAGGATGCAGGCGATGAAAAAATGAGCGGTATTGCCGCCAACATTGCCGACGGCGCTATGGCTTTTTTAAAGGCAGAGTACCGTATACTGGCCTTGTATGTAGTATTTGCCGGTACCGGTTTGGGCATCCTTTCGCAGGTGCCTAAGGTAGCCGCCCACTCAAGCATATTAATAGTGGTTGCTTTTGTAACCGGGTGCTTCTTTTCGGCGCTGGCCGGTTTTATAGGTATGCGCATTGCCACCAAGGCCAATGTGCGCACCACGCAGGCTGCCCGCACATCGCTGGCCAAAGCATTAGACGTATCGTTCGGCGGCGGCACTGTAATGGGTTTGGGCGTAGCCGGTTTGGCTGTGCTTGGGCTTAGTATGCTGTTCGCTTTATTTTTTACCCTGTTTATGGGGGGCAATTTTAGCAATGGCGGTTATGAAGGAATGACCAAGGTGCTGGAAGTATTGGCCGGTTTCTCGGTAGGCGCTGAATCCATAGCCCTGTTTGCCCGTGTAGGCGGCGGTATTTATACCAAGGCGGCCGATGTAGGCGCTGATTTGGTTGGTAAGGTGGAAGCTGGCATACCAGAAGACGACCCGCGCAACCCCGCTACTATTGCCGATAACGTAGGCGATAACGTAGGCGATGTAGCCGGTATGGGCGCCGATTTGTTTGGTTCGTACGTAGCCACTGTGCTGGCCTCAATGGTACTGGGCAATTACATTATCCGCGACAACGGGGGCAATATACAGGATGCATTTGGCGGTATAGGCCCCATTCTTTTACCCATAACTATTGCCGGGGTAGGTATCATAGCCTCTATTATAGGCAGCTTTTTTGTAAAAGTGGCCGATAATGCCGAAGCCAATACCGATACCGTACAAAGCGCACTAAACCGTGGCAACTGGGCATCAATTGCACTTGCGCTGATTGCTTCTTTTTTCCTTATTAAATGGATGCTGCCTGCTACCATGTATATGAGCGTTTTTCATGCCGGGGCATTCAGTACCATGACCACTTCATCATTAAATGTGTTTTTTGCTGTTTGCATTGGCATGGTGGTGGGTGCTGCTATTTCATATATTACAGAATACTTTACCGGCCTGGGCAAACCGCCGGTGCTTTCCATAGTGCAAAAGTCGGCTACGGGCGCTGCCACCAATATAATTGCCGGCCTGGGCTCGGGTATGCTGTCAACGGCATTTCCGGTAATATTATTTGCCGGGGCAATATGGGGCGCTTATACCTTTGCTGGTTTTTATGGCGTAGGTATTGCCGCTTCGGCCATGATGGCTACTACAGCCATGCAGTTGGCTATTGATGCCTTTGGCCCTATTGCCGATAATGCAGGTGGTATTGCCGAAATGAGCGAACTGCCCAAAGAGGTACGCGAAAAGACCGATGTACTTGATTCGGTAGGCAACACCACAGCCGCTATTGGTAAAGGTTTTGCCATTGCTTCGGCGGCTTTAACCGCCCTTGCATTATTTGCAGCCTATGTAACCTTGACAGGAATCCATGGAATTAATATATTTGATGCGAAGGTGTTGGCCGCTTTATTTATTGGCGGCATGATACCGGTAGTGTTCTCTGCTTTGGCTATGAACAGTGTAGGCAAGGCAGCCATGGATATGGTGAATGAAGTGCGCAGGCAGTTCCGCGAAATTCCGGGCATACTGGAAGGCACCGGTAAGCCTGAATACGGCAAATGTGTTGAAATTTCAACGCAGGCCGCATTGCGCGAAATGCTGATACCCGGCATTATAACCATTGTAACGCCAATTATTATTGGCCTTGTAATGGGCGCAGAAGCTTTGGGCGCATATATGGCCGGTGTAACCGTTAGCGGTGTGCTTTGGGCCATATTCCAGAACAATGCCGGTGGTGCATGGGATAATGCAAAGAAATCGTTTGAGAAAGGAGTAGAAATAGACGGACAAACCTACTATAAGAAGTCTGAACCCCACAAAGCTGCAGTAGTAGGCGATACAGTAGGTGACCCGTTTAAAGACACTTCGGGGCCTTCGATGAACATCTTAATTAAGCTGTCATCGCTGGTCGGTTTAACAATTGCACCATTAATTGCAATTCAAACCCCTGCCCCGGGTGCTAATAACCAAAGTAGCGACCATATACTTAACATAAAGCAGCAAACGCATACTCCCCGTGCACAGGTGAGTTTTAACGACTACCTGTAAAAACAGCGTTTAAGCGGTTTTACTTT
>DASZPC010000123.1:0-3411 GCA_035550455.1 Chitinophagales bacterium
TAGGGTCTATGCGCCCGGTAATTTCGAAGCGGAAATATTGGGCAAAGCTGGCATTGGCGGTTAACAATTTTTGCAAAGCGCGCCACAGGCCGGGTGGGTTTTCGGTAGCCAGAAAATTGCCCACATAGCGCAGGGTAAAAAAGCCGGTGGTTTCTACGGGGGCATCGGTATAATCGTCTTCATCGTAGCCATTATAAATTACCTGCGCGTTGGGCAGGGGCGTAACAAATTCGTCCTTCATGCCGGGGCTGATGAGCACAATTTTATCGGCGTTTTTTAAAACGGCGGCTTCCAGTTTTTTATCTTTTTCGATAGTGGCTTTAGTGCGGGGCAAAAAATCGTTATAAAGAATAGTGCTCCAGGGGTCGCGGAAATCGGCCACCCAGGGCAGGTTGTATTTTTGTTTGATTTTTAAACCCGCCAGTTGTGCGCTGTGCGGCGGACTGGTAGTAATAACGGCATCAATTTTTTGTTTGGCAATTATTTTTCCGGCCTCGCGCACGGCATATTTAACCCAGCCCTTACGTGCATCGGGAATAAAAAAATTGGCGCGGATGTATTCGGAAATTTTTTGGGTAAGCGATTTTTCTTTTTTACCGGTGCCAACCGCCAGGTTGGCCGATTTGCCTTTGCGGCCCTGTAATAAATTGTATAACTCGAACGGCTCGAAGGTATCAGTTAAATGCACTTCGGTTTCGGGCGATAATTCTTTCAGCAGTAATTCATCGTGATACTGGTAGCTGCCGTTGCGCGGGGCTATAACAATGGGTTTCCAGCCGTATTGCGGCAGGTACCGGGTAAACTTTAAATAGCGCTGTACGGCAACGCCACCGGCAGGCGGCCAGTAATATGCCAATATCAGTACCCGTTTCATTATTTCTTTTTACCGGGCTTTGTTTTTTCGGGCGCCGCCACAGGTTTTGGCTGCGGCGTAGGCTCGGCCTCTACTTCTTTATATTTATTATACCCGGCAAAGCCTAATATACCAAATACAAAAAGGAATAACAGGAACGAACCTGCATAATCAATTTTATTGCCCAGCACCACGCTGCGCGGCTCGAATTTGAACTCAATGGTATGCGTACCGGCAGGTACTACCATAGCCCGCAATACATAATCGGCGCGGAAATGTTCCACCGGTTTGCCATCTATATAGGCCTGCCAGCCTTCGGTACCGCCATCGTAATAAATTTCAGAGAACACAGCTACCTGGCTGGTAGTGGAATTGGAGGCGTATTTTAAATGGTTAGGGGTGTACTCCAGCAAACGGATAGCCCCTGCTGAATCACTGCCAATGGCATTATCGGGCACCTGGCTTTTGTAGCGTTTATCAACTACAGCGGTAAGCAGCGGCTGGAAATTAGTGAGGGCATCAATTTCCTGGTCGGCATTATCCACCCATTTAATTTCATGCACAAACCACACATTGCCACAGGCGCCGGGGTTACGCTGTGCTATAGGTTCTTTGGTTTTTCGGTCTTCTACCTCAAAATATTTTGTATTCAGCATGTCTAATACTGCCATGTTGTATTTTGAAATCTGCCGCTCAATTAAATCCTGGTAGCGGATAAGCTTGGCAGGGTGATAGCCACCTATGGAATTGTGGTAGTAGGAGGTCATGGCATCGTTGAACGGGTCGCGCGTGGTGTTGAATACGCGGAAATGGGGATCGGGGTCTTTCAGAATATCCAAATCGGCCTGGGTAGGGGTGTGGCTGCTTTGGTATTTGCTGGTTTCTACAAAGTTATCATTGTTAAGGTAGCGTTTAGCCACCATCCAGCCATCCAGCAAAAACAACACCGCCATAGCACCTGCTAAAACGGTGCGGCTAAGGGTTTTCTTTATGTAAAACCAAAGCAGTCCAAACGCAGCGGCAATGAAGAATAAAGAGCGAAGCGCATCCATGTGCAGCAGGCTGGCGCGATCTTTTTTAATGGCATCAATGAGCCAGCCGTTGCCCGAATCGTAATACTGCTTATCGGCATCGGCGGTAAAGTTAACAAACATGCCACCCAGCAAACCAAACAGGATTACCACAGCAGCGGTAATACCACCGGCTATTTGTAATTTTTTAAGCAGTTCGTCCTGCTTTATTTCGCCTTTCAACACTTCATTTAAACCAAGTAAGGCTAGCACTGGCACCGCCATTTGCCCTATAACAAGCGCCATAGCGGGTGTTCGGAACTTATTGAACATGGGCAGTACGTTGAACAACCAACCAAAAAAAGGCGTGTTATGCCCAAACGACAGCAGGAAAGAAAAAACAGTGAGCGCCAGCAATACCCATTTAATATGGCTGCGTATAATAAGCAGCGAAAACAGCGACAGGAAAATAATAGCCGCGCCAAAATAAACCGGGCCTGAGGTGAAGGGCTGGTTGCCCCAGTACAAAGGCATTTGCTTAATGTAGTGTTCGGCGGTGTTTTCGGGCACGCCTTTGTTTATCATCTCCTTGTAGGTGTCGGAGTTCTCATCCAATTCGCCGCCAGAAACGCCCCCTTTAATGTTGGGAATAAGCACCGATAAAAATTCGCCATCGAAATTGTGCTCGGTTTTAAGCGTATAAACGCCGGGCGATTTTTTATTTAAAGAATCATACAGAATGTTTACCTCATCGGTTTCGCCGGGGCCAAATACTTTTACCTCGCCGGTATTGTTATTCTGGAGTACATATTTTTTGTAAAAAAGTGAGCCTTCGCTCCAGCGGGTGGCATAATCATAATCAAGCCCGCCATTGGTAACCTGTTTTTTCTGCGTTAGTTCAGACGAACCGCCGCGCATGGTTTCTTTAGCGTACTCCTGTGTGCTCCAGAAATTTCCAATATTTGGCAACAACGCCAGTATAGCAGCTACAATTAATGCACAAGTAGCTTTGGTAAAATGCACCAGTTTTTTTTGAATAATGCTTTCAATAAAGAAGTAAATACCGGTAATGCCCAGCACCAAAGCGGTGTAATACACTATTTGAAAGTGGTTGGCATCTAACTCCACAGCAAAGAAGAGGGCCGTAAGGGCAGCGCCCAGCAAAATATTTTTGCGGTAGGCCAGCACCACGCCGCCCAGCACAGGGGCCATCATGGTAAGGGCCTGTATTTTGGTGTTATGCCCCGCCTCGATGGATATGATGGTGAACGAACCGAGGCCATAGGCTATGGCCCCGCCTAAACTAAGCCAGGGGTCCACATCGAGGCAGAGGAGCAAGATGTAGAAACCGAGGAACATCATAAACATATAGCTGGAGGCAGCCGGGAAAATGAGGCCTATGATGTGGTAAATTTTTGATACCAGGTTGCCTGAAAAGATGAGCGAAATTTGCACGGCAGGCATACCGCCAAACATGCCGTCCGTCCACAGGGCGGGGTCATCAGGGTGGTTTTTATTCCAGTCAACAATTTCCTTGCTCATACCTTC
>DASZPC010000124.1:0-3558 GCA_035550455.1 Chitinophagales bacterium
CTCGGGGGTTAGTAGTTTAAGTGTAAGCTGCACCAAAACCGCATTCTCTTTAAAAAACTGGGGCATGTACAAGGTACGCTTGCCTTCATAGCTTTGCTGGTCAAAATCAATAGCCCTTATTCTAAACTGCACCTCTTCAAAATCAGGGGTTATATCAAACACGTAGTTATACGAGCGCATATCGCCCAGTAAACGCACAAAGCACCGCTCATTAAACTTCACAAACTCTTTGGCAACACGCACCTTATTAAACTCGCTGTTATCAAGGTAATGCAATATAAACTGGTCGCCGGGTATGCCCGCTATATGTTCTTCAATAAGGGTATGGTTGTCAACAAAGTAGTTAATCCGCGCTGGCGATAGTATGTGTTCCAGTTCCAGCCCGTACACCCTCGATGCATCGGCCTGCTTAATATAGAAATAATCGTAGTTATCGTTAAAGTCGTTTACTATCTTAATCCTGAACGGGTTAGAGTTGCCAAAAGTGCAGTAGTCTATGCGTTCCACATGCAGGTGGGTATGCACCGACCGGTCCCCTCCCGTTTTCAGTATCGAATATATTTGCTTTAACCCGGCATGTATTTGCTCTATATCGTTTTGCGGGTACATAGCCGCTTCCCACAGGGTATCCACCCCCTTTTTATCGCGTATGGCCACACCACCGCTAAAATGCCTTAAATCGGTATAACTTACCGGTAGCGCTATTTCGCGGCGGTACTCTTTCAGGTAGGCACGCAACTCTTCATTAACCGGGTATATGTGCTTCTTTTTGGTTATTACCTGCTGTTTATAATCGCGGGGCAGTTTCATTAATTTCTGGCAATACGCTAATTAAAGCATTAAATATTTAACGCCGAAAACCCCGTTTCCTATACATTAAAATATTTGCTCCTTATCAAAAGCGGTTTTTATCTTAGCTGGCACTAAACCCAAAACCATGAAAAAAATCTTTGTAATCCTTTTCGCCCTGTTAACCGGTTCAATACTTACAACCAAAGCGCAAACCGTTTTTTCAACCCAGTATAAAAGCGATGCCGATGTAAAGGTTTACGTAACCCAGTATGCCAGCGATGCCGACCTGGTGGTATATAAAGCGCAGTATAAAAGCGATGCAGGCGATAACAATGGCGTATGGTATTTTACCGACTATGCCAGCGATGCCAAAAAGAAAATCTTCTTCTGCGATTACGCCAGCGATGCCGACATTAAAATTTATTTTACCACCTATAAAAGCGATGCGGGGTGGAAAAACAGCAGTAAAAAACAACTGATGTATTAAGCATTGCGCAACATCTCAACGTGCAGTATATCATCCAGTATATAAGGCTCGCTTTGCGGTACAAACCCAAAGTCTTCATAAAATTTTTTCAGGTACAACTGCGCTTCTATCCTTATGGCCACCGGGCCATAAACACTGGTAGTTTTATTTAAAAGCTGTTGCATAAGCTGCCTGCCATAACCAAACCGGCGGTATTGCAGGGGTGTTGAAATCCTACCCAGCGAAACCTCAGGGTACGAAACACCCGGCGCTACTATGCGCCCGTAAGCGGCAAGCTCCGCATCTTTATATCCCATCAAATGCAGGCTCTTCTGGTCTTTGCCATCGGCATCTACAAAAGGGCATTTCTGCTCCACTACAAATACTTCCTGGCGCAGGCGCATAACCCGGTAAAACTCATCGGGGGTAAGCTGGGTAAAGGTTTTGGTATGCCACTCAAGCATATCCTAATATAAACCTTTATATGTTAAAAACAAAAAAGGCGTCCCGGTTTTCCGAAACGCCCTTCAAATTTCTTTAGTTCCTGTATTAGTCTATTATCTTACCTGTTTTTTTTGAAACCCTTACGGTTTTGCCCTTCTCTTCCTTACGGCCAACGCGGGTACCCTTGCCTTCAGACATAAGCTGAACGTTTGAAATATGCACCGAACCGGCATTCTTAATGATACCGCCATTAGGGTTCTTGGCATTGGGCTTGGTATGCTTGCTGTGCAGGTTTACGCCGTCAACAAAAACACGCTGGTTTTTGCGGTCAACATCTATAATACGGCCTTTTTTGCCTTTGTCTTCACCGGCAATAATCAGCACTTCGTCATTCTTTTTTACATGGAACTTCATAGCTTAATTCTTTTTCCTGTTTCTTTATTCTTTGTTCTGGCTTATAACACCTCAGGGGCTAACGAAACAATTTTCATAAACTGCTTGTCGCGCAGTTCGCGGGCAACAGGCCCGAAAATACGCGTGCCGCGTGGCTCGTCTTGGGCATTTAAAAGCACTACTGCATTGTCATCAAACCGTATATACGATCCATCTTTGCGGCGCAGCGGGCGGCTGGTGCGCACTACTACGGCAGTAGAAACGGTTCCTTTCTTAACACCACCGGTGGGCAGGGCTTTTTTAATGCTTACCACTACCTTGTCTCCTACGGCGGCGTACCTTCTTTTGGTACCGCCCAATACACGGATAATCAGCACTTCCTTAGCGCCGCTATTATCTGCCACATTAGCCCTTGATTCCTGCTGTAACATTTCGCAATTCGGGTTTTAAATTTCTTAATCCTTATTATTTATTACTCACAAAAAATGCGGCTGGCACTGCACCCGCATCCCTTTATTATCTCTATAAATTACTTGGCCCGCTCTACTACCTCTACAAGCCTCCAACGTTTGGTTTTGCTTAAAGGGCGTGTTTCGCTTATCCTTACAGTATCGCCAAGCTTTGCGTCATTCTTTTCATCATGCGCTTTAAACTTCTTGGTACTCTTCACAAACTTGCCGTAAATAGGGTGCTTTACCTTCCTTTCAATCGAAACGGTAATGGTTTTATCCATTTTATCGCTGGTTACAATACCAGTCCTTTCCTTTCTTAAATTTCTTTCCATGGCAGGTTACGCTTTGTTCTCTTTTTTACGTTTGTTCAATTCGGTAATCATGCGGGCCACATCGCGCCTTTTGGCACGTATGCTGGCTGGGTTATCTAAAGTTGATACCGCATGGTTAAACTCCAGTTTCTTCAACGAAGCTGTATCGGCAGCAAGCTTTGCAACCAAATCCTCGGTTACAAACTGCTTCAGGTCTTCGCTATTCAATTTTTTATTTACGCCCATGTTACTGGTTTTTTATTCTGCTTTTTAAATCCTTACGCTTCAACAGCATCCCTGCGTGTAATAAACTTGGTTTTTACACTCATTTTGTGGGCGGCAAGGGTCATCGCTTCTTCAGCTACCTGGCGGCTTACACCATCCACTTCAAAAATTATACGGCCTGCCTGAATAGGGGCTTCCCATCCCTCGGGGTTACCTTTACCTTTACCCATACGTACTTCAAGTGGCTTTTTGGTAATTGGCTTATCGGGGAATATACGTATCCAAACCTTTCCTTCGCGTTTCATAAAACGGGTAAAGGCAACACGCGCAGCTTCTATTTGCTTATTGCTTATTTTGCCACTTTCTAATGATTTAAGCGCATAAGTGCCAAACACTATTTCATGGCCCCTGTAGGTGGTTTCGGCTACACGGCCCTTTTGCGTCTTCCTGAATTTTGTCCGTTTAGGTAATAACA
>DASZPC010000125.1:0-2862 GCA_035550455.1 Chitinophagales bacterium
CGGTTTATGACCTTACCGGGCAGGTGATAAATGTGCCCTGGCAACGCAAAGGAAGCCGGGTGGTATTTGATGCTGCCAAACTGCCGGATGGGTTATACCTGGTGCAGATGGGGGCCGATGGTTACCATAAATTTGCCAAAGTGTTGGTAACCCACTAAAGGGCTTTAACAGTTTATGTACAGCTATATTTGTAAAATGTGGCACCGGATTTTTATATATGCAACCATATTTAAGCTATAACATGCGGTTAAAGAGCGCCACAGGAATTTTTTTGTTACCGGTATGCTGTGTTATGCTGTTGCTGTTTTCGGGCAGTTGTAAAAAATCGGCAAACAGCTCGGTGGTGGTGCTGAATATTTACAACTATTTCGGCCCCGATTCGGTGGCAGCCGGAGCGGTTTACCAAACCGATAATGGCACGCACGTTTCGTTAAACCGGATGTCGTACTACCTCTCGGGCATAACATTACTGCGGGACGATAACACCTATGAGGATGTTAGCGGAACAGTGCTGGTAACCGCCGGTACCAGCCAGTATATTTTAGGCAGTGTGCCGCCGGGGAATTACAAATCGGTATCGTTTACTGTGGGTTTAAACTCATCGGTTAACCACTCAGACCCCTCATCGCACACAGGCAACGACCCGCTGGCGAACCAAACCCCCTCCATGCATTTTGGCAATGACAGCATGGGCTATATTTTTATGGCCGTGGAGGGCCTGGTTGATACTACAGGCAGCGGCACCCCGCAGGCAGTGCTCTCGTACCATATTGGTTCAGATGCTTTGTTACAGGGCGTTTCATTGCCCGACCATTCTGCATCGCCGTACGGGGCTATGTTTGTAGCGAATGGCAACAAGGTGGTTTCAATTAATTTACAAGCCGATTACAAGGTTTTAATGCAGCATGTAGATGTAAAATTGAACCCCGTTACCAATACCTATGATTTTTATGCAGTGGCCGATTCTTTGGCGGGAAGTATCCCTTCTATGTTCCGCTATTTGAATTGATAGCGAAAAATTCGATTCAGGATTTTAACATTACATAAGGTTTTATGTTCTTTTTCGTGGTGTATTTTATTTTACTTTGAACCGGAGCGGGGTTTTATAATGGTTACCCTAACCAATTTTCCCCGTTTGTTGTGCATGAAGAAAAACGTACTCATCATTTTTGTTTTAAGTTGTTTTATACTGGCGCTGGAAAACTGCAAGCCCGAAAAAACAGTTACGCCCCCGCCCTCAAACGATGACCCTGACAGCCTGTACGTTGGCACTAAATACACCTTTACCGAGCCATTTAATTTTCCGCCCATCCCGGCATCGAACCAGGGGTATATTGATTCGCTTACAAACGAAGGCATTAACCTGGGCCGCCGGATATTTTACGATAAGCATTTTTCGCTGAGCGGTACCCGTTCGTGTGCCTCGTGCCATCAACTGCAATATGCTTTCAGCGATTCGGGGAATGTTTTTAGTACCAACGAATTTGGTGTAACGCGCCGCAATGCCCCGGCCCTGGAAAACATGGCCTGGGTAAACGGAAAATATTTTCTGGACGGCCGTGCAGCTACCCTGGCAGCACAGGCACAGGACGCTTTTGCACATGAACTTGGCTTTGTGGCCACCAATGCCATTAGCTATTTACAGGCCGATTCGGTTTATGTGCGGCTTTTTAAAAAGGCATTTGGCAGGCCCGGTACTATAACCGAGGATAAGATTTACAAGGCCGTGCAGGAGTTTATGCTTTCGGCGGTTTCGGCAAATTCAAAGTTTGATAAGTTCAGGCGGGGCGAGGCTACATTAACAAGTTCGGAGGCAATGGGGTATCAGCTTTTTAATAATGAAACCGGCGATTGTTTCCACTGCCACATGAGCGAGGGCGGATACTCGCTTTTGCTGACCGATAATCTTTTTCGTAATAACGGGCTGGATTCGGCGGGTAATATTAACGATTTTGCAGACCCAGGCCGTGGCGAAATAACAGGTAATGATGATGATTATGGAAAATTTCGCGACCCCAGCCTGCGTAACATAGCCCTTACTTCGCCTTACATGCACGACGGGCGTTATAAAACATTAATGGAGGTGATTAATTTTTACAGCGACAGCACCAAAATATCGCCTACCATTGATAACCTGATGCTGCTTGTTAACCATAATTACGGCGCCGGTATACATATTTCAGATATACAAAAGCAGGCATTGGTTGATTATCTGAATACACTTACTGATACTTCATTTATTAATAATCCCGACCTGAAAGACCCTTTTTAGTCGGGCCGCCCTAAAAGGATATATTAATTTTGTAACCTTGGCGTTTAAAACCCAGCGGAACATTAATTTTACACAGGTATTATCAATACAGTTATGTTGCTTTCATTCAAAGTTGATATACATCATCTCGAAACATTTATTGCCCCGGTAATAATTATTGTTGTTGCTGCTATCGTATCGCGGTTTTTGCGGAACCTTATTCACAGGTATATACGCCGCAGTGCTAAAGTCCTTAAAGTTGACCCCACCAATTATTCGTTCCTTCAAAATGCGGTAAGCCTTGTTGTATTCCTGGGTGCTGTGTTTTTTGTTTTCTGGAGCATACCACAATTACACGACCTTGGCAAAACGCTTTTTGCCGGGGCCGGTATTTTTGCCGCAGTAGTAGGTTTTGCCTCGCAGGAGGCTTTCAGCAACATAATCAGCGGCATATTTATTGTTATTTATAAACCGTTCAGCGTGGGCGATTATATAAAGCTGCTTTCAAACAACCGGGGTGGCACAGTGGAAGATATTACCATGCGCCACACCATTATTAAAACCGATGAAAACCGCCGAATTGTTATACCGAACTCGGTAATAAGCCGCGA
>DASZPC010000126.1:0-3655 GCA_035550455.1 Chitinophagales bacterium
ATGTTTATTTTTGGTTTGTAGTTGGTTCAGGTAATCTTCGAGCGAATCAAGTTTTTCCGTCCAGAACTTCCGGTAGGTTTCCACCCAGTCAGATACTTCACTTAGTTTATCTAATTGTGCCTCGCAGTAACGCTCGCGCCCCTGTTGCTTAATTACAATCAACCCGCACTCGGTCAGTATTTTTATATGTTTTGAAATAGCCGGGCGGCTCACCTCAAACTTATCGGCCACTGTATTTAAGTTCAGCGACTGGTGGGCTATCAGGTTAATTATTTCCCTCCGGGTGGGGTCGGCTATTGCCTGGAAAACATCTCGTCGTGCCATAATTTGTTATTGGTAATGTAACCAATCGGTTACAAATATAGTGTAACCATTTGGTTACGCAAGTTTATCCGAGATTTTTTTACTACGCAAATTGATTGCGTAGTGGTGGCATATATTTGCTGTATTATTAATCGTTCCTGGTTAATGTGGGCTGGCAAATGCAACATGCTAAATAAAATACTAATTATTTTAGTTTGCATGAAAATTAATTTTACATTTGCTGGCGGTGATGGGTTAACTTGTTCAACTTTATAAAAGCAAAAGCAGGATACACATTACTAAAACACATTCAACCGGATTACAAAAAATGAACAAAATGGCAGACGAAAAAAAAGAGAAACTCAAAGCCCTGCAGCTTACCGTTGATAAGCTGGATAAGACCTACGGCAAAGGCACCATTATGAAACTGGGCGATTCGAAAATTATGCAGGTAGAGGTAATACCTACCGGTTCGCTGGGGCTTGATATTGCCTTGGGCGTGGGCGGCCTGCCTAAAGGCCGGGTGGTGGAAATCTACGGGCCTGAATCGTCGGGTAAAACCACTTTAGCCATACAGGCTATTGCCAACTGCCAGCGTCAGGGCGGCATTGCAGCTTTTATTGACGCCGAACATGCTTTTGATAAAGGCTATGCCGAGAAACTGGGAGTAAACGTAAATGAACTTTTGATTTCGCAGCCCGATGATGGCGAGCAGGCGCTGGATATTACCGAGCATCTTATCCGTTCGGGCGCTATTGATATAATAGTAATTGATTCGGTAGCGGCGTTGGTGCCACGTGGCGAGTTGGAAGGCGAAATGGGCGAATCGAAAATGGGCCTGCAGGCCCGGCTGATGAGCCAGGCATTACGCAAACTAACCGGCACCATTTCGAAAACAGGCTGCTGCTGCATTTTCATTAACCAGTTGCGCGAAAAAATTGGCGTAATGTTTGGCAACCCTGAAACCACTACCGGTGGTAATGCGCTTAAGTTTTATGCCTCGGTGCGGTTAGATATCCGCCGTATTGGGCAGATAAAAGAAGGCGATAACCTTACCGGCAACCGTACCCGCGTAAAAGTGGTGAAGAATAAACTGGCCCCGCCTTTCCGTACCTGCGAGTTTGATATTATGTATGGACAGGGGGTTTCAAAAACCGGTGAGATAATTGACATAGGCACCGAACTGGGCGTGGTACAAAAAAGCGGTTCGTGGTTTAGCTACGAAGGTACCAAATTGGGTCAGGGCCGCGATAGCGTAAAACAATTGCTGGACGATAATCCTGAGCTGGCCGCCGAACTTGAAACCAAAATAAAGGCCAAGTACTCGCAACAGGTAGAGGTGATGAAACCCGAGCCTGTAGAAGAGGAGTAAGCTATTTATTTGAACTTAATACTATAAGCAAACAAGCCTCCATTTTGGGGGCTTGTTGTTCTTTATCAATAGCTGTACACATCAAAATTAGCCCCACTAAAAATTTTCACTGCATTGGCGGGTAGTTGATCGCCGCGCTGGTTGGGGTGGGTTAGGTAATAATGCGCTGGTGCGGGTTCATTGGGCATACAAAGCTTAGTATCGTACAGGCGCAGCAGGTAGCCACGTAAAGCCCATTGGTCGTAAAAGCCCCAGTCGGCGCGGATAGCTGTTTCGTTTTTTGCCAGTTGGTTTAATTGCTGCAAATCGGCCAGCAGGCTTATATCGCGGTAAGGCCTGCCATAGTTATAAACGCAAAGGGCTATGGAAACTGCTATGGCCGCTATGCTTCCCCATTGAATAAATTGTGAAATAATTTGCCGGGTTTTTGAAGTTGCTTTTTCATAAGCATAATCCCACAGCGGCACAAGGTAAGCGGCAAAACCAATTACCACCGGTACCATAGCGGGCAGCAAATAAAACCTGCGCTGCTTAATACTTAATGCTATGGGCAGGCTACCGCATACACCCAACAACAAAAACCGCCGGCTAACCGATGGTAACAGGCTAAGGGTATAAAGCTTTTTGCGCATCAAATATTTTATAAGTGCTAAGGCAATAAAAGGCAATGCAGCCATAAGCAATTCAATAAGTATTTGGTATGGCCGGTACTGCCCAGGCATATCATGTGTAAGGGCGCGCTTTAACTGAACATCTAAATAGTGTTGCAAAAAAACCTTTGGTTCAGGAAAGGAAAAGAGTATGGCAAAAAGCGAGGCAAAAAAGGCTACCTGCAAAATGCTGAACAGGACACCCTGCTTAAAATCGTATTTATTGTTTACGCCAACCAGTAACACAGGCAGTATTAATGGGAACAGCGCCACCGGGCCTTTGGTAATGGCGGCCATTAACAGCAAGGCGGCTACCGCCACTGACGATAGTAACATTTGCCTTTGCTGCTGCACGTACCACACAATTATAATGATAGCTGCTGTGGTAAAAAGCGCCATGGTGTTTTCGAGCAGGTTATTGCTATAGCACCAACCCGTTAAGGGCGATATGAGCCATAGCATGCAGGGCAACCAGGCCTGTTGCTTAAGCTTACCGTTGTTTGTAAAAATGGTTCGCCATAAAATGGCAATAAGGCCAAGTTGCACTAAACCGCAGGCTAAGGAATAAGCCCTTTCCACCTGATAGTGGTCGCCAAATACCTTTAACCACTGGGCCAGCAACCAGGCCCCCAGTGGCGGGGTGCCCCAACTTTGTGGGTCGGTATAATTAATGCTTTGCTGTACCCAGAAAGTAGCCGCCCCTGTGTATATGTTTTTTGCAAAAACGGCATCGTAAACCCCGTCCATAAACATGCCTAACGCCAACAGGTGTGGCAGCCAAAGCAGGGCAGCTATGGCTGTTATTAGTAGAAAGGGTAATGGTATTTTTTGAGGCACGGTACCGGTTTTAGCTGCTTCGGGCCCGGGTGGTTTCGCAATTCCCCCAACCGGGGGATGGCGCAGTGAGTTCCGCAATCCCATCTTTGCACCATCAATTACAAACAAAAATTAATCAACTCAAAAAACCAACAAGATATGAATACCACCATCAAAACCTTCATGGCAGCAAACAAAGTAAAAATAATACTGGCTGTGTTAGTAATGGCCGCTGCTTCAAAAGCCGTTCCGCATAAAGATGAAAACGGCCAGCAGTTTATGAATAACCCTTACGGCCAGCAAAATATGCAGGCTAATAATCAGGGCTATGGACAACAGGCCTATACAGGCCGTGGGCAAAACCAACAGGCCGCCGCTTATGGTTACAATAATGCCGGTTACAGTGCTTACAATGGTGGTGGCGCATATTACGGGCAAACCAGCACCCCGAACTACTATAACCCTAATGCTGGCAGTGCAGATTATACTTCGGGCTGGGAAAAGCAACAGGCAG
>DASZPC010000127.1:0-2935 GCA_035550455.1 Chitinophagales bacterium
TCCCTATGTTTTCGCCCGATGGTAAAAAGCTGGCATGGTGCAGCAACCGGAACAACCATGGCACCCGCGAAACCAATGTTTTTGTGGCCGACTGGGTACCCTGAGAGGACATAAAATTTACCTTAAACTTGTCAACATTTATTGCTTTTTTACGTTTCTGTATGTACCTTTACTTTAGTTCTTTGATATAAACAGAATACCTGCAAAAACAGGTTTTCTTTACAATAACCCACACAGACCGATGCGTTAGATGGATACTAATTTCATATCCGGGCTTAAAATTGTAACGTCAATGGCGGGCTGCATTCCGGGCAACCGGAACTTCGTCCAAAAAACAAGTTAACAGCAGATTACAGCGGTGTTGCTAAGCCCAAATCCTGACTTAAGAGCGTCTTAACGTCAGACTCTGTGTGGGGCTTTATTTAAACCCCTGGTTTTGCCGAATGTGAATTTTCCACGCCCGACAATACCGGGGGTTTGTGTTTCCAGCGCTTGTGGCTCCATAACCAGTCTGCCGGGTGTTCGCGTATTTGCTGCTCAAGCAAGCGCGCAAATTTTTCGGTAATGGCATTTTCGGGTAATTCGTTGGGCCTTTCGGCTATCATAATAAACTCGGCAGTATAGTGGCCGCGCCTGGTTTGTACTATTTTCGGGTAAAGTACTGCGCAGTTATGCAGCCGGGCATACCGCTCGCCGCCGGTAAAAAAACCGGTATCCTGGTTTAAAAATTTTGTCCAGTAGGCTTTTTCTTTATTCGAGGGCGATTGGTCGCTGATAAAAACCCCCAGTGAAAGTTCAGGCAGTTCTTTTTGAAAAAACTCTTTGCTTTGGTTCATCGGTATTAATTCCATACCCATTTTGCCGCGTGTGCGTTGTATCATCCGGTTGAAATATGGGTTTTTTACCAGGCTTACAATACCAAACAGTTTGTATTTGCTGGCGGTGGTAAGGCGGTAGCCGCCAAACTCCCACGAACCGATGTGTCCTACCATCACTATGGCCTGTAGGCCTTTATTATAGCAGGCCTGCAATACTTCCGCGTTTTTAATAGTCATGCGCCTTTCCACTTCGCTTTGTTTAATCGAAAGGCATTTGATGTTCTCCACCACCCGGTCGGCAAGGTGGTGGTACGATTCATCCGCTATGGCTTTAATTTCATCTTCACTTTTTTCGGGAAATGAGTTGCGCAGGTTACTGTATACCACGGCTTTCCGGTAGCCCACTATCCTGTTCAGCACAAAAGCCACCACCCCTGCCAGCCGGTACAGCAGGGATGTGGGCAGGGCGGCGAAAAAATAAAAAAGCGGGACTAAAAGGTAATATGTGAGCATAGTAAAAAATTCAAATCATTTGCTGCTCAATACATCGTGGCTTAATTCGTTTTGGTTAATAACCAGTTGGCGTTTTTTTAACCCGCCACGCCCGTATATTTCAAGTTTCAGGCTGCGGTTGCCTTGCGGGCCGCTAACCCATATTTTACCAAAGTTTTTGCGGGGGTAGTCAGTGCCTTTAATGCGCCATTGGTTGTGGTAAGCCCCAAATAAACGGCGGGGCAGCGGCGGGCTGGTAAGCGGCGAACAGGTAAAATCGTAAAGCGGGTAGCCGTTCCAGTTGCGTTTACAAACCTCGCTGTAGTGCTTATCGCCGGTTAAAAATATAACCCCTTTAATGTTGTTTTTGGCAATAAAGTCAAACAATCCATTGCGCTCACGGGGGTAATCGGCGTACGATTCATCAAAGTGGTTATCATTCAACACCTGCGAGCCAATGCAGATAAACTTAAAAGTGGCATCGCTTAAAAGCAATTTATTTTTCAGCCAAAGCATTTGTGTTTCACCTAAAAAATCGCCCGCGGTATCGCCCTTGGGGTCGCGGTAGTAGCGGTCGTCGGTCATAAAAAACTCGGCATCGCCATACCGGAAACTGAAATAATTGCCGGGAAACTTGTTTTGGTCAGGATAGTTATTGGGCCAAAAGCCTTTAAAAATTTTCATCGAAGAATCCTTTAGGGCAAAGCGCTTGTCGGAATCGTTCGGGCCAAAATCGTGGTCGTCCCAAATGGCGTAATTCGGCTGGTTGCCTAAAAAATCGCGGTAAAATTTGTTGTAGTAGCGGCGTATTTTCAGGTTTCTTTCAAACATAGCCTCGTAACTGCGGTACATGCGCGGGTATATGTAGTATATATTATCGCCCAGCCACACCATAAAATCGCCGCCTTTGCGGCGCATCCGGTAAAAAATCCAGTTAGAGCCGCCGGGAAAAACACCCCTCGTAACATCGGTATTCATTAACGCGCACGAGCCCAGCAAAAAGTTATAGTCTATTAAAGCAGTATCGGGCTGCGTTTCAAAGGAGTATTTGGCATTAGAGCCCCAGCCCTGTATTGAAAGGAGTATATTATAAAAGTGCCCGGGTTTAAGCCCGGTAAAATCCATAGTAAGGGCCACATCGCCTTTGGCATCGGTTATATAACTGGCATTGGTGGGGTAATACACGCGTTTTTCGGCAGTATCGCCTAATATCAATACGTTTTGGCCCTGCCCGCGGTAGGCTATCCATATCTTGGCGGTGGTTTTGGTTACAGCGCCTATTACAGGCCCGGCCAAAAGCCTGGGTTTTACCTGCTGAGAAAATGCCAACTGTGCTGTTAACAGCAAAAAGGGGAGTAGTTTTACCTTACGCATGAAAGGCGAAAGTAAACGAATTTGCCAATAGTAAAGGCAGGGCTTTATACATACAAGGGCATAGGTGTGGGCTACAAGGTGCATTTGGTATGGCACAAATCCACCTTGTGTAAAATAAGCCCTTGTCAAATGTTGGTTTAGGGTTTATTTTGTCATGATACTGTATGGAGGAAGCCCCGCACATATTACTGCTGGATGAGAACGAGCAAAGCGCTCAGGAAGTGCAACGCTTTCTGAAAATAAGCGCATAT
>DASZPC010000128.1:0-3179 GCA_035550455.1 Chitinophagales bacterium
AGGCCCAAACTGGTGTATGCCCCGCATTGTTATTTGCGCTTTGTTGATATAGGCGGCGATTATAAACCAAAGCATGTAAAAGAAATGCCCCATTGGTTTGCGCAACGCGATAAGGAATTTAAAATACAACAATGCCCTTTAATGATTGGCGAGTTTGGTTTATCGCCTGCTAAAAAGGATTTTGATGCTTACCTGCACGATCTGCACCGGTTAGCCGACGAGCGCCATGCATCATGGGCATACTGGTCGAACGATCACGGTAGTTGGAGCCCATTACGCGCCGATGGTTCCCCCAGCCCGATTTTGCCGGAACTGACCCGCGTTTTTCCCGCGGCAACAGCAGGCAAACTGATTAGCTATAGCTATGACCCGCAAACAAAGCGTTTTGACATGGAGTTTGTAAGCGATACAACCATTAATGCCCCTACGGTAATTTCAATAGCGGGGAATATTTACCCCAGTGGCTATAACCTGAATATTTCAGGAACTTCTAAATGGGAAAGCAGCGTAGATGAAACCACCAATGCGCTGGTGCTGAAAATTTCAGAAAATGGGGCACAAGTGAAAGTGCAGATAACGCCAAAATAACTTTTCGGGGGCGGTTAACCGCTTACACAATCAGCATGGCATCGCCGTAGGTAGAGAACTTGTATTTTTCCTTAATGGCAATCTCATAAGCCTTCATAATGGTATCAAAGCCACCAAAAGCTGCGGCCATAATTAACAGGCTCGATTTTGGCATGTGGAAGTTGGTAATCATTGCATTGGCAATGCTGAAATCGTAAGGTGGATGTATAAATAGGTTCGTCCATCCGTTATATGCTTTCAGGTAATGCTCTGCCGATACTGCCGATTCAATAGCACGCATGGTAGTGGTGCCAACAGCACAAATACGCTTATTGTTATCCTTAGCGGCATTTACGGTTTTTACTGCTTTCTCAGGTACAATAATTTCTTCTGCATCCATTTTGTGCTTCGAAAGGTCTTCCACATCAATAGTGCGGAAGGTGCCAAGCCCGGTGTGCAGGGTAACCTCGGCCAGTTCAATGCCTTTTATTTCAAAGCGCTTTAATAATTCGCGGCTAAAGTGCATACCGGCGGTAGGGGCGGCAACGGCGCCTTCCACGCGGGCAAACACGGTTTGGTAGCGCTCGGCATCCATTGGCTCTACATCGCGCTTAATGTATTTGGGCAGTGGCGTTTCGCCAAGGCCGTACAATACCTTTTTAAATTTATCGTAGTCGCCATCGTATAAAAAGCGGATGGTCCTGCCGCGCGAGGTGGTATTATCAACCACTTCGGCTATCAGGTCATCATTCTGGCCAAAATAAAGTTTGTTGCCTACCCTTATTTTACGGGCAGGGTCAACCAGCACATCCCATAAAAACTGTTTCTGGTTCAGCTCACGCAGCAAAAACACTTCAATTTTTGCTCCGGTTTTTTCCTTGGTGCCGTATAGCCTGGCAGGAAATACCTTGGTGTTGTTCAAAATAAGCACATCGCCATCGCCAAAGTATTTCAGCGAGTCGTTGAATTTTTTGTGCTCTATCTTCTTCGTTTTCCTGTCAATAACCATCAAACGGCTTTCGTCGCGGTTTTTGGCAGGGTATTGGGCAATAAGTTCTTTGGGAAGGTTGAAGTTAAAACTGGAAAGCTTCATATTGTATATGGTCTGTTTTTGAATTTTACGGAATTCAACAGGAAATTTTTTAATCTGCCTGTAAAGTCCCGGCAGGGGGGCAAAAAATTTCGAGGCGCAAAAATAATGGCAGAATTGGAATAACAAAGCCGATTTGGATTTTTTATTGTGCAATTAACAGCCTTGCAAGTCAGAGGGCATGATATTGAGGAATTTACACTATTGCCTTGCCTGATTCGTTATACTTCATAACGCTAATTTCTAACTTAGCCCCCGTGGCCATCCTTTTAAAAATATTCTGGCAAAGCCTGGTTATGTCGTTCGAAGAAATCCGGGCGGCAAAACTGCGTTCCTTTCTTTCGCTGCTGGGTATCACCATTGGCATACTTTGTATTATATCGGTGCGCACTGCGGTTAGCTCACTACAAATCAATATCGAAAACAGCCTGGCCTCGTTTGGTAATGATATTTTGTATATCCAAAAATGGCCCTGGACTTTTACCGCCGATTACCCCTGGTGGAAATATATTAACCGCCCCAGCGCCAACCGCCGCGAACTGGAGCAGTTGCAACAAAAAGTTACCAATGCATCGGCCCTTTGCCTGCTTTATTTTGGCGGCGAAACCAATGCCGTATCGGGCGGGCAAACTGCCGAAGGGGTTAAATTGCTTGGCATATCAAACGATTATGAAAAGATAAAGGAGCTAGAGTTTACACAGGGCCGGTATTTTACCCCAGGCGAGTTTAAGAACGGGCAGGCGGTGGCCCTTATTGGCGCCTCGGTGGCCGATAACCTGTTTGGCGGCATTACCCAAATTGAGGGGCGCGATATAAAAGTAAACGGGGTAAAACTTAAGGTAATAGGGGTATTGAAAAAGGAGGGCAGCGATATTTTCGGCTTTACCCTGGATGATAACGTAATTGTGCCCTATACTTTTATAAGCATGATAATTAATACCAACGATATTGGCAACGACCCCCTAATTGCCGCCACGCCGCAAAAAGGCCTGCCGTTGGATGAATTGAAATACGAGCTGCGGGGGGCTATGCGCTCTATACGCAGGCTTTCGCCTTTTGAGGATGATAATTTTGCCATTAACAACGTAAATGTTTTTGCCGAAACACTTTCATCCGTGCTTTCATTTATTAATGTGGTGGGTATTATAATAGGTGGGTTTTCGGTATTTGTAGGCGGCTTTGGCATAGCCAATATTATGTTTGTAGCGGTTAAAGAGCGCACTTATATAATTGGCATTAAAAAAGCCATTGGCGCTAAAAAGGTTTATATCCTGCTCGAGTTTTTACTGGAGGCTGTAGTGCTTTGCCTGGTGGGTGGGGTGATTGGCCTGTTAGTGGTGCTGGGCCTGTTTGCGGTTATACAATACCTGGTGGTGCATGTATGGCAGTCTAATTTCCATTTTTATATAACCGCCTTTAATGTAATACTGGGTATTTCTATTTCTGTAGTGGTGGGCATACTTGCCGGGTTTATTCCTGCCTTTATTGCTGCCAATATGAAGCCCGTTGATGCTATAAGGAG
>DASZPC010000129.1:0-2815 GCA_035550455.1 Chitinophagales bacterium
ATATCTTCCGCCTTGCGGCCTGCGGCTTCTTCCTGGATTGCCTTTACAATCTGCGTTTCTGTGTGTTTTGTTCTTTTCATAAAGATGAAATTTAGCGCTTCTGTCTAATTTCATCCTATCCTAATTTTGGGGATGCTTACAAAGACAATTAACCCAACAAGGGAAATAAATAATAAAGCCCATGCTATTTCTTTAAGCCATTTATAGTTGCTGTTAACGGATACCTCAAAACTGTTTTCCATTATTCAATTGCCGGGTGGCGTTTAAACGGTTTTGTATCATCGAACAGTTTACGGTAGGTGATGTGGCGCTTGGCAATTTTGCCGCCGAGTATTTCGCAGGTGCGCAACATACGGATGTTAAAATCGCCTACCCATACCAGTTCAATTTCGTCCCAACGGTTTTTAGGGCGCACTACATCATCGGCAGCCATTACAATAGCGGCTTCCAGGCCTTTGCGCTGGTGCTCGGGCACCACGCCGAATATGAGGCCGAAAATTTTGCGGTTCGATTTATCAAATGTTTTGAGCCACAAAAACTTTAACAGCCCCCAAAGGTTCAGGTTGCCGTGTACGTGTTTAAACCAGCCGTTTAGTTCGGGCAGCATCAGGAACAAAGCCACCGGTTCGTTTTTGTAATAACCAAACCAGGCCAGGTAATCTACCATTACGGGCTTAAAGCTCTGGAATATTTTTACGGCTTCCAGTTCGTCCATTTCCTTAAAATTGGGAAGAAACTTCCAGGTGCGGTTATAAATACTCCTGAAATCGGCGGCGTATTCTTTCAGCTTTGATTTTTCGGCGTGCCTGAAAGTGTATTCCCCGCTGCCCCTCAATCGGCCAACAATGGTTTTGTAGCGTTCGGGCCGCGGCGAATTAATAGATAGCTGGTAAGAATATTGCTGGAAATAATCTTTAAACCCATAGGCCTCAAACAAACCCTGGTAGTAAGGCGGGTTGTAGTTCATTTGATACGTAGGCGGGGTAAAACCCTCTACCAACAGCCCCCACCAGGCATTGCGCTCGCCAAAATTAACGGGGCCGTCCATAGCTTCCATCTTCCTTTGCTGCAACCAGTTTTTGGCGGTATCAAAAAGCAGGAAGGCTGCATCGCGGTTGTTAATGCATTCGAAAAAGCCGCAGCCACCGGTGGGCTGGTTTTCGGTAAAAGCAGTACGCTCGTTAATAAAAGCGGCAATGCGGCCAATGGTTTTGCCGGTATCGTCATTCAATATCCAGCGGGCACATTCGCCGTGCGTAAAAAAGGGGTTCTTCTTCGGGTTGAATACTTTTTGAATATCCTGCTTAAGCGGGGCAATCCAGTTAGGGTCGTTTTGATAGATAACAAAAGGAAGCCGCAAAAATTCGGCCTCTGTTTGCTTGTCTCTTACTTCAACTACCCGGTTCATCAGCACCGTGAATATATAATTTCTGGATAAGCTATGGAATTACAGCCGTCCCTTAGTTTGCTACCAGTTTTTGTTTGGCTTACTGCCCATTACAAAAACCAGTTTGCCGCCGTTAATAATATCGCTGTGGTGTATAAATGGGCTGGTTAACTGCACCCCATTTAAGGTTACGCTTTGCACATAAATATTTTTGCGCGAAACGTTTTTGGCTTCCACCTCGAATTTTTTGCTGTGGTCGTTCGGGTCGAAATAAAGGGTGGCTTTACTATATAAGGGCGTGCCTAAAGCATATAAATCGGTACCGGGCGTAACGGGATAAAACCCAAGTGCGCTGAAAGTGTACCAGGCGCTCATTTGCCCGCAATCATCGTCGCCATTCATGCCATGTGGGCCATTGCGGTATTTTGCTTTGCGGTAATGTGCCACGCGTAGTTGGGTTTTCCAGGCTTCGCCGGCATAATCGTACAGATAAGTGTAATTATGGCCGGGCTCGTTTTCGTGCACATAATGGCCGCCGGTAAACATTTTATCCAGCTTTTTGATGAATTCATCTTTACCCCCCAGCAGTTGTATAAGGCCCGGAATATTTTGCGCTGCGCTGAACAAATAGGTGTATGGCTTGCCCTCGGTAAAACCGGCATCGGTATTTTCGTCCCAGCTTCCATTGGCACGGCGGGGCGCCATAAAACCGGTGGCGGGGTTGTACACGTTGTGGAAGTTTTCGCTGCGGCCCATCAGTAAATGGTAGTTTGCGCTATCGCCAACCGCTTTTGCCACCTGTGCCACGCAAAAATCATCGTAAGCGCCTTCGAGGGTGTTCGATACCGATTCGGCGGTCTTATCAACCGGTACGTAGCCCAGCTTTTTGTACCAGCTTAACCCGGCGCGTGCTTCGTAGGAGGTCCAGGGGGCGCGGTCCTGCCAGTATTTTATGCTGTCGCCATCGGGCGGTGTCATGGCATCCTGCATACAGGCTTTATAAGCTAATTGCAAATCAAAGCCCTTTACGCCTTTTACTACGGCATCGGCTACCACAGCATCGGCATGGGTGCCAATCATAATGCCGGTATAGCTGGGGTTAGGCCACTTAGGCATGTAACCTCCTTCCTGGTACATTTGCAGCAACGATTGAATCATACCCGGTACTAATTCAGGCGTAAGGAAAAGCAGCAAGGGGTGTTCGGCGCGGTAAGTATCCCAAAGCGAATAGTCGTTATAACTAACACCTGTATGTACTTTATCGTCAAAGGCGCTGTAGTAATGGCCATACTCCGAAAACTCCCTGGGGAATAGCAGCGAATGGTATAGGGCCGTGTATAAAATCATGCGCTGGCTGTGCTTCGGCGTTTCAATATCAATGCGGCTTAAGTAGTTGTTCCACTCGGTATGTGATTCATCTTCCACTTT
>DASZPC010000130.1:0-5436 GCA_035550455.1 Chitinophagales bacterium
TACTTTTTACCGACCATACCTATACCAACGATGGCGTGCCTAAAAACCCATCGAACCCATATTACACTTTGTCAACCGCTTTCAATCCCGATGGGGCAAATTACATTGATAATGGTGTAGGGGGTCTGCTTCACGACCCCGCTTTTTATGGCATGTTTAAAGTGCCTACACTACGTAATGTAGCTATTTCAGCGCCTTACTTCCATAACGGCAGTTTTAATACGCTGCAAGATGTAGTCCATTTTTATAACACCCGCGATGTGCCCGGCTCAGGCTTTGCCCCTGCCGAAGTATATGCTACCATTGATTTTGAAGAAACAGGCAACCTGCACCTTACCCAGCAGGAAGAAGACGACATTGTTGCATTTTTAAAAACCCTTACAGATGGATATAAATAGTACAACTATAAACCCGGCCTGTAAAACCAACCAAAATCATTTCCAGGTTTTTCGTAAAAAAATAATTTCGCGCACCTATTTTAAATTGCATCAACCACCTATGCTTAAAATAAATATAGTCTTGTGGCTTACTATTTGCTCGGGCAGCCTCTTTGCACAATTTGCCCCCGATACCAGCGGCAAAGCCCCCGGCATATACAATTTTAAAGAAATAAGCATAACAGGTATTCGCAATATTAAGGGCATGGGCCACTTAAAGGACGAAGGCAATTGCGTTATTTATGCCGGAAAAAAAACCGAGGGATTGTTGCTTGATAGTGTTGATGCCAATACCGCCCAAAGCAATCCCCGCCAGCTATTAGGCCGCCTGCCGGGTGCCGTGTTTAGCGAAACACAAGGCAGCGGGTTTCCCAGCAATGGCATTGGTTTCCGTGGCCTGGACCCTACACAATCTATTGAAACCAACACCCGGCAAAACGGCTATAACATTTCAGCCGATATATTTGGTTATAACGAATCTTACTTCATCCCCCCCTTTGAAGCCGTTCAGCGCATAGAGGTTATAAGGGGCGCTTCATCGCTCCAGTTCGGGCCGCAGTTTGGCGGGGTTATAAACTACATCATTAAACAAGCACCCGATAAGCCCTTTGGGTTTGAGGCTGAAGCCACCGTAGGTAGCTTTGGGTTTGTTAACCTGTTTACCGCGCTTGGGGGCACGGTAAAAAAATTCAGCTATTACGGTTATTTCCAGTTTGGCACAGCACAGGGCTGGAGGCCTAATTCCGACTACCGGCAGTATAATGGTTTTGCCCGCATACAATACAAACCTATTGATAAAATAACTATAGGCCTTGAATATACGGCTATGCAAAACCGCATACACATGCCGGGTGGGCTTGATGATGCACAATTTGCCGCCGACCCACGCGCCTCGTACCGCGCCCGCAACTGGCTTACCAGCCCCTGGAATATTGCCGCCCTTACCTTCGATTACAACATTAACAGCCACGTTGACTTATCGGTACGCGCTGCCTACATGCACAGTGCGCGCAATTTGGTTTGGCGCAATGAGGATGGCGGCCCACAAACACTTGATACCATCAGCCCTGCCACCAACCAGTACGATAACCGCGAAGTGGAACGCGAGCAGTTCGATAACTTTACTATCGAGGCACGTGTGGCAGTTAAATACAACATCCGCAAAACACATAATACCCTTGCAGCCGGGGTAAGGTTTTACGATGGCCTGCTGGGCAGGCAGGAAGGCGGCCTGGGCACAACAGCCTCAGATTTTGATTTAACCCTTGTTGACCCCATGTGGGAAGATAACCTGCGCTTTACAACCATTAATGTAGCCCCGTTTGTAGAAAATATCTTTCGCGTTACGCCACGTTTTTCTATTACGCCCGGTTTCAGGTTTGAATTCATCCGCTCTACCGCCGAAGGTTACACCAGCGATGAGAATGGCGATGAACTGGATGCCGCCGGCGCCAAAAACAGGTTTATACCCCTGGCGGGCATTGGCCTGCAGGTTAACACCACTTACACCACGCAATTGTATGCCAATTGTTCGCAGGCATACCGGCCTATTGATTTTGCCCAGCTTTCCCCGTTCGGCTCTACCTCGCGTATAGACCCCAATATGAAAGATGCCTCCGGCTTTAATGTTGATTTAGGCTGGCGAGGCAAAGTAAAAAGCTATTTTATTTACGACCTCAGCGCCTTTTACCTGCAATACAACAACCGGGTAGGGCTGGTTCAAAAAACCGACGATAACGGCAACCTGTATACCCTGCGCACCAACGTAGCTAACAGCGCCCATATTGGTGCCGAAACATACATAGAGGTTTTCCCTATGCGCTTTATACCCGGCAGTGAAAAATACGGGCAATTCAGTTTCTACAATTCCTTCTCGTACATCCACGCGCGTTATACATCGGGTGAGTTTAAAGGCAATTATGTTGAAAATGCGCCAGCGTTTATTGAACGCCTCGGTATTACCTATGCTATAGCCGATTTCTCAACCACCTTTAATTATAGCTATACCACTAAAAGCTATTCCGATGCCGGTAACACTGTTTACAGTGAAGATGCTACTGTTGGCCTAATACCGGCTTATGGGGTATTCGATTTATCGGCCGCATTTAAATTCCTGAAACACTATCATCTTAAAGCCGGTGTAAACAACCTGGGTGGCGCTAACTACTTTACCAAGCGCACCGACGAGTACCCCGGCCCCGGCATTATACCAGCCATTGGCCGCAGTTTTTATGTAGGCCTTGGTGCCAATTTTTAGAGCGTTTATGCAATTTATACACACTACACAGAATAATTTTTTTGGCTCGGCTAAAATCCAGCGGTCACATTTTTAGTTACTTTAGCAACCATAAGTAAGTAATAGATGGCGCGTGGACTTTTAAAAAATATGGTTCTCGAAGATTTGGTAGATTATATCGCCAAAAACGGAGTTCAAAAAAGCATAAAACCTGTATTTAAAACATCAGATTTTGCATTATATACCAACGATTGTCTGGAAGTGATGAGCCGTTTCCCGGATAATTATGTTGATATGATTTTTGCAGACCCCCCATATATGCTTTCAAACGATGGCTTTAGTTGTCAGAATGGAAGAATGGTATCTGTTAACAAAGGTAAATGGGATAAGAGTAATGGCTTTGACGAAGATTTAAAATTCCATGAAGCATGGCTTGCTGAATGCAGGAGGGTCCTTAAGCCTGAAGGGACAATTTGGGTTAGCGGCACTTACCATAGCATATACCAATGTGGTTTTTTACTGCAAAAACTAAAATTTCATTTACTAAATGATATTAGTTGGTTCAAACCTAACGCTTCACCAAATCTTTCCTGTCGTTTTTTTACAGCATCACATGAAACTTTGCTTTGGGCAAGAAAGGATAAAAAAGCAAAGCATTATTTTGATTATGATGCGATGAAAAATGGAGACTTCCCCGAGGATAAGATTAAAAAGCCTGAATTGCAAATGAGAAGTGTATGGAGTATTCCTACACCGCCCCCCGGCGAAAAGGAATTTGGCAAGCATCCAACACAAAAACCTTTGGCACTGCTTCGCCGGATCGTTCTGGCATCAACCAAACCAGGGGATATAATTTTTGATCCATTTAACGGCGGAGGCACTACCGGAATCGCGGCTACACAAATAGGAAACAGAAAATATATTGGTTGTGATATAAACACCGGGTTTATTGATCTTACCATAAAACGATATGAGTCTGCAAAAGCCGAAAAAGGTTTTTTTGTATAAGTTTTACTGGTAGCAAATACCTAAGGAGTGTAAGCTTAAATTAAGCGAATAAGATAACAAATGAAATATCAGGGTAAAGGTGGGGCTAACACAAAAACCGGCCTCGTATTTGAAGGCAAAACTGATCTTGCAACTTTTCTTAACCTGCAAAAGGGGTATAAAGTTGAAGACGGTAATGTGACTTTCAAAGGAGAACTGGTGGGTAGGATTTTCAAAAAAAGCAGCTTTTATAAATTTTTGGAAGAAAAAGGGATAGATTGGAAAGCTATAATATCTAAAAGATTATATCCTGATGACAGCATCTACGTTATTTTGAACAACACTCTTTTTGTAATCGAATGCAAATTTCAGCAAGTAGCGGGTTCCGTTGATGAAAAGTTGCAAACCTGCGATTTCAAGAAAAAACAATATCAAAAACTGCTGTTTCGGGCTAATATCGAAGTTGAATACATCTACTTATTGGGTGATTGGTTTAAGCAGCCGGGGTATAAAGATGTTCTTGACTACATAATAAGTGTTGGCTGTCAATTCTATTTTGAATATATTCCTTTGGAAAAGCTTGGCTTACCAATGCCGCTTAAATAACAAAAGCCCCGCATTACTGCCGGGGCTTTTGTTTATAGATATCGCAAACGGGTTCTAGAAATCGTCTACGCTGGTATTTTTCTTGTAATCAGTGCTTGCCTGCCAGCTACTTTCAATGGTTAATTCAAACCTTGAACGGGCAATTTCGCGCAATGTAAAAGTAACATCCTTTACCAGCCACTGCATAATGTGGGTATCATCCACATAGCTTTCGTTCTTAAAATCCCCAAACTTATAGGTAAGGATGAATTTCATTTGTTCAAGTTGGTCAAGGTTGCCCTGCATAAAAACCTTGTAAAAACGGTCCTCATCATTAAAAATGTAAAGTATCTTATCAAGCTTTACAGCGCCTACGGTCATATCATCGCCCGAAAGGTAGTAGGCATTTTTAATCAACGAGTTTTTATCCTTAATAAACTGGAGTTTTTGGCCATCGCGGTAAATGGAATCAAGTTTTGAACCCCATAAAATTTTCCTGAACTCCACGGCATCCTGGCTTTCAGCGCTGAACGCCTGGTAAGCAAAGCTGAACATGAAAAGAGCAAGCAACAGTTTTTTCATTGTTTTTTCGGTTTGTTTTAATGAGAACGCGAATATGCATTTTTTTAGCGTGCACAGTATTATTTTTTTATGAAGTGCGCCGCTGTAATTGTGGATAAACCTAATTGTTAAATTTTCTGTCCAGGGGCTTCTTTACCAGTGGCAGGTACTGTTGCAGCCTTTTGTTCAGCCTGTAAATGCAGAAAAGAGTATGTAAATAATATTATGCAACCCGCAAATGCTACCGAGCTAACAATAATGGTAAACGTAAACCAGTTAAGGTACCAGAAATAATAAAAAGTGTTAAGGCTAACCATTACCAGTACAAGCCGCAGGTACTCGGCGTATACTATCCAACGCTTGTTTTCAAAAATAGCGCCGGTAATAAGCATGGTAATTAAAATAAGCAGGAAGAACACCACTTTATAAAACAGGCTCATGTCCTTGAAATGCACCATATACAGCATAGAGCCCCCCAGCATGATAAAAAACTGGATAAGGGCATATACCTTAAACAGGCCGTTGGTATCGGCATCGTATTTATGGTAGGTATTTTTATCTACTTCCTTTACACTTTGAAAACCGCCCAGGTATTCAGGCAACCATCCGGGGCGGGCAAATATCATTTTA
>DASZPC010000131.1:0-6730 GCA_035550455.1 Chitinophagales bacterium
GGTCTATCAGCCAAACCACATTTTTTAAATTGTGATGCGCTATAAAAAGTGCCGCCTCCCAGGTTGACCCCTCATTTATTTCCCCATCGGATGTAATACAAAAAATATGCTTATCGCTCTTCTTCAATTTTTGGGCAATTCCCAAGCCAGCGGCTATAGATAAGCCATGCCCCAGGCTGCCGGTGGCAAAAGGCACCCCCTTAATTTTATTTACCGGCGGATGGGCCGCCAGGTAGGTATTGTTTCTATAAAAAGTCTGAATATCGGCTTCGCTTAAAAGGCCCTCTTCTGCCAGCATCGAATACAACGAAGCCGCTGCATGCCCTTTCGACAGGATAATTTCATCATTGTCTTTCATCCAGCCAAAGCGTACAAAAGTAATAACCTCCGCCACCGACAACGAACTGCCCACATGCCCGGCATTGGCTGCCTTATACATACCTAAAAAGCGCTTTTTAATATTAAACGCCTTGGTAACTAAATCCTGTTGCGTTGCTAATTCCATTGCGGGTGCAATAATAAATGTTTTTGTATGGCTTACCGCGTAGGCTCGGTTAACGGCTACAGTAACCCGGTTAAGCCTGCCCTTTCACCATCTTTAAAACTTCCTCTACAATTACATGAAAATCCTCCGGTGCATGGTTTTGCGGCGGCAGGCTGTGTTTGCCAAGGCGCACCACCACGGTATTATAAGCAGGTATGGTAATAATATACTGGCCCAAAATACCACGCTGGGCAAAAACCTTAGTGCCGTGCGAATCATCTAACCAAAAAGAATAACCATAATAAGGAACTAAATTACCGGTGGTAGCTAACTGCACAAACGATGAATCAAGGATTTGTGTACCGTTCCAGTTGCCACTATGCAACATCATTTTGCCAAAGCGGGCAAAATCGCGGGCATCTGAATTAAAGCAACAATAAGCAAGTTCTGTCCCTTTATCATCCGTATGCCATTTTGCGTTGCGTTCGGCCTGCAACGGTTTCCACAACCAATCAGAAGCTAAGTCTGCCAAAGATTTACCGGTGGCTTTTATAAGGCACATGCCCAGTAATTCGGTGTTGCCGCTTTGGTAATTAAAATTTTTGCCGGGCTCATCAATAATAGGCAGGCCTATCATCAGTTTGCTCACATCATCGCCATAATAGGCTTTGGCGGTAACGGTAAATGGGTTTTTGTAAGCCTCGTCCCAATCAAGGCCCGAGCACATAGCACTCAGGTGCCACAGTTCCAGTTCACTGGCGTGGAGGCCTTTTAAACCGGGCAAAATAGTATTAACCTTTTGGTGCCAGCCGGTAAAAACACCTTTTTGAATGGCAATTTCCACCAGCATAGTGGTAATGCTTTTAGCCATTGAAAAGGAATTTGAAAGCGAGCTATCGGAATAGCCATCCCAATAGTGCTCGGTAAGTATACTGTCGTTTTGAATTACCAAAAATGCCACGCTCTGGGTTTTGGTTAAAATACCCTTCAACCGGTCCGATAGCGGGGCTTTGTTGTAATCAGCCCGTACCGGCCATTGCCAGGGTGTAGCGCTTGCTTCAATCTTATGTGTTTCAAAAAACCGGGCATCATCAATAGTGGCCGAATTATTACCGTGCATATAGGCTGCCCAAAAGCCTTTCGATAAATATCCGTTGCCTGTTAAACGCAGGCCGAAGTGAAGCACTAAAAAAAATACAACAATGCCTGCTAATACCTTCAGGATTTTTTTCATATCTGGAATATTGATGCAAAACAAATGTAGTTAAAATGCACACTCATAGCAGTGCAACGGTAATCAGCAGCAGCCGCAATCAGGCATGTTGTTTGGCAGGGTCGGCATTTTTTTTGCCCTTCCACCAAAAATAAGCAAGGGTGCCAATAATCAGGTAGGGCATTACAAATATGTAAAGCACCCCCTTGTTAACACCAAGGGCCACCGACGACCCGGCATTGGTGGCAGTTTCAACCTGGCCGGCACACATGGCGCATTGCGAAAAAGCGGGCAACACTGCAACCGCTATAAATAGCAGGGTAAAGAAAAATGGCAGATAGCGTTTCATAATTCAAAAATAAAGGTTTTCACATTAAACATAGTAAGGCGAAATCAGCAGGTACACCAACACCCCCGTAACCGATACATATAACCATATAGGGTAAGTAACCCTGGCTATTTTTTTATGCTTCGCAAACTCGCCCGAAAGGCTGCGGTAAGAGGTCATTAATATAAAAGGCAAAATTACCGCTGCCAGTACTATATGGGTAATCAGTATAAAGAAATAGAAATACTTTATAGCGCCTTCGCCGCCATAGTGTGTTTCGGGGGTAAGCAAATGGTGCGCTATATAGGAAAGCAGAAAAAGCGTGGAAAGCACAATTGAAACCAGCATCACATTTTTATGGGCCACATATTTTTTTTGCCTCACCAGCACATACCCGGCTACCAGCAATACCGAAACCGTAAAATTGATTACCGCATTCAGTTTGGCAAAAATATGCGCATCAAAGCCCACACGCACGGGCAGCACCCCATAATGCAATACCACCACCGCCGAAAACACCACCGCCGAAACTACCCCTATAAACCAGTTAGCCGCCTTATCATTTTTTGGTAATACCGCTTTCAATGCTGCCATATCCTTAAATTTTATTTTGCCTTTACGGGTTTCTTATCAAAACTATAGCCTTCCTCGGTTTGCCTTAATAACAACACTATATCGCCCATCAGGTGGCTTACGCGGGCGCTGTCAACGCCGCTGTAATAGCCGCGTATATTGCCGTCCTGGTCTACCAGCACCAGCTTTTCGCTGTGCATAAAAGCCTCCGGGCCGCCATCGGGGTCGTCTTTGGCGGTTATATGAAAACCATCCCTGGCCAGTGCAAACACATCGCTTTTACTGCCCCTTAAAAAATACCATTTGCCCGGCACTGCGTCATGCTTTTCGGCATAAGCCCGCAGTTGGGGTATGGAATCATGCACAGGGTCAACACTAAAAGAAACTATCTTAAAATTGTTATCCTTCACAAAAGCTTCCTGCACTTTTTCAAGGCTGTTACTTAAAATGGGGCAAATACCCGGGCAGGTGGCAAAAAAGAAATCGGCCACATAAATATTGCCGCGCAGCGAATCAAGTGCCAGCGAATCGCCACTCTGTGTCTGGAACTTATAATTAGGTATAGTTTGAAAAACCGAATCAATTACTTTTTCCCCTTTTTCGTTAACCGATGTTTTTGTGCCGGTGGCAAACATTTTTGAGGGGGCTTTGGGGCGCGGCACCTTGCCCAGCGGCTGAAAAACCAGCAGGAAAAATACCGGCATAATCAACACCACCGTAAGGGCTAGTACTTTTAGTTTTTTCTCATCCATTTTTAAAAACGGTGCGAATGTATAACAGAAAAAGGAGAAAAGGGTTGATTACCCCTCCAACCCGCCGGGCGCAGGCGTATTTAACTACTAATCAATTGGAATATCGTAAATAACCTTGGCCTTATCGCCATTACCGGGCGTGTTATCGCCATGCCAGAACATACTGCCACTGGTACTGCCATAGTTTATTTTCGCCGTCCGGAACTGCAACAGCACCGCATCCATATCCATTACCGCCCAGCCTTTCCGCTTTTCGGCAAACTTCGATTTGCCCGGCGCTGCGCCACTGTTGCGCATCCCTTCCTGCCATTCTTTAAACAACAGGTCAACCGATAGCTTCATATCGGCTGTTGCAGGGCCGTAACTCAGCGGTGTTACATTGCTGTTCATAGCCAATAGCCAGTGTGCCGAGTTAAGCACAAAACTGAAAGATTTAATACCCACTGTCCCTTTACCAAATACGGGGAACACATCGCCGGTCATTACCTTGTTTTCAGGTTGGGTGTTTAGTTCTTCCTTTTTATCCCACGAATAGCTCCGGGTAAAATACTGCTGCGTGGCAGCCGCTTCGCCTTTGTTAAGGCCCACCAGTAAATAGTGAATATCAAGGTCGTACACCACACTATTATTCGTTTCCGGGCACTCTACCGACTGGCAATTCAACACCAGGCTTACGTATATTTTAAACTGTATTTGGTTAGTGGCGTCTTCATACTCGCCATCCTCCACCGCCAACCGCAGCAACTGGATTTTATCGGCTGCCTCGTCCGAACGCAAATCAAAGCCATTCAACAGGGTTACATAATCGGTTTTGCCACTCAACCAATCGTCAGCAGGCACCGAAACGGTTACTATTTTTTCAATCAACTGCTTTTCCTTCGCATGTATCTTAATATTCTCCGTACCTTCTTTAAACACCACGTCCGGCGACTCCACATAAGTATAATACGAACTGTAATAAGTGCTATCGGGGCCTATACCGGTGGCGCTGGCATGTACGGCTATCGGTGTGCCGCTGTTATATTCCACATAATCGCCAACGCGGTTGCAGCGGTGGTTATAAGTCCACTGGTGCTGAAACCCACGCCATATAAATGCCTTATTATAGGGGTGCAGTTGTGCAAACAGGCCGAAATAACCTATCAGCAAAAAAGCTATTGCTGCTGTTTTTTTCATTGCGGGTTAGTGCTTCAAATATAACAGCAATTATTTTTAGGCTTTCAGAACCACATAAATACCATTAGGGAAGTCTGAAAACTGCCCTACGTTGGCAGGTTCGATGTAGAACACTTCAATTTGTCTATTTTCACCTGTTTTTGCTAGCCAGTTTTATTGATTGTCAAGCAGTTACAAAAAACCGCATCATTGATTATCAATGAGTTATCTAAAATAGACAAATTTAGACTTTTCCGCCCCCTCCCTGGCCCTATCGGGCCTCCCGTAAAATCTCCTTCCTGTCCTTTTTATCCGCTTCCAACATGTCAAAGAGCGCTATGAGCAACACCCATCTAACCAAATATAAACCCGCGCCCCACCCCTTTGCAACAAAAACACCAACAATAACTTCACATTAATGTGAAATTACAAAGCAGTTGCCATTACGAAACGGATTCTGTGCCCGTTGTTGGTCGCCCGCCCAACAACAATTATTCACTGGCCATAAGGGTAAGGTTGATGGTTAGCGGACAAACACCAACCAAGGGGAGAAAGCATCCGCTTTTTCTTTCATCATGGCCTTACAGAAATTTTCGTTAAAAATGAATGAATGCGTAGGCCAAAAGCAAATAAACACTGTTTGAGACCGCGCTACATGTTCCAGGGCTTCAAACGGACACGAATAATACTATAAAGCAAAACCCCTGCATCGAGTTTGTTTATTTCGGCGGGGCAAATTCATTTTAGGAAATTTCTGTACAGCCTTGACCTTTTGGTTCTTTTGTTGTCAAGACAAAAGAACATAGTAATTGTAATATCAAATATTAAAATCCAGCGGAAAATCGAGCTTAATGCTAACATTAACACCCATGTTGTAAATACCATCATGGCCCGTAAAATTGCCGGGGTAATCTTCAAAATATTTCAACCGGCTCATATTATCCTGATAGGCCTTATTCAGCAGGTTATCGCCCAGCACATACAGGTTCATAATGGTTTTGCCTTTGCGGTTGGTAAAGCCCGCGCCAATACCGGCATTCAGCAACACATAACCCGGTGTATAGGTTTCGGTGCCAAAGGCCGAATAGAACCGCTTTTGCGCTGCATAATAGGTAATGCCCACCTTGGCAAAAGCATTTACTATGTGCGCTTTTTTAATGCTGAAATCATACCGCACCTCGCTGTAACCATGTATAGGCGGTATTTGCGGCAAATACCTTTCGCTGTCTGCCACGGCCTTTCCTTTCTCGCCTAAAAAATCGGCATACACCAGCGACAAGCCGTTATCAATATGCAAGGCCTTAATGGGATGCACATCAATACTCACCTCGCCCCCGTACAGTTGCGCCCTTGCCGACTGGAACTGGAACGTTTGGTTACCTGCTACAATTACCGAATCCTGCCCGTTGGCCGTTATCAGCTTTTGGTTGTAAATATAATTCTGAATATAGTTATAGAACACATCGGCAGTAAGCACCACATACTTCGAGCTGTACGAAATACCAAAATCCGGCTGCCAGCTAAACTCCGGCTTAAAATTGGGATTGCCCAACTGGTAAATATTAGTGCCGGGGTGTACCCCGTTGGCCGAAATTTCGGCAATGTTCGGCGCCCGGTAGCCGCGCGCAAAGTTCAGTTTAAGGCTAAGTTGCTGCGTAACATTAAATGTGGCCCCAATACTGCCCGAAAGCCCCTGGTACAAAGCATGGTAGTTAGGAAACACCTCTTCTGCCCCGGCGGTGTCTGCGCCGGTTACCGCCATATCGAAACCGGTGGCGGGGTTGGGTGCTGAGTATAACTGTTTGTTGTTAAACACCCTGATGTCATAGCGCAGGCCCGCCTCTAAATCAAACTTCCCAAAGCTGCGCTTTACCACTGCAAAAGGCCCAAAATCAAACTGGTTGTACGAGGGTATCACAAACTCTGTTCCGTTCGTAACTGTGTTTCTTTGGTACATGCCGTTTATTCCGGCTGTAAAATTCCAGCCCTTCTTTTCGGGCATGTGGTACTTTACATCATAACTAATGGTATGCAGTTGCAGGTACAGGCCGGGTATGGTATACAGCACCGGGTGGCTAAACTCGCGGCGTATACTGTACTGGTAGCCCAGGTTTACATCCAGCGAACCATTAGTACCAAATAAAAAAGTATTGGTGGTGTAAACGCGGTAGTGCTGCACGTGCTGGTGCAGTTTTTCCAGTTTATAACTGTTCAGGTCGGCGTTC
>DASZPC010000132.1:0-2357 GCA_035550455.1 Chitinophagales bacterium
ATCTGAATCCGAGCCGGTCATCCATATATCCGTAGCTTCAAAATGCGAGAAGTTAGGGTTGGGGTAACTAACCCCCTGCACTACCGAAATCTTTTGCTCGTTAAACAGGTTTTGCATCTCCGCCATAGCAGGGTGGAACCCTGTGGCGGTAGTGCCGTTAAGCGCCAGTACAAGGTTTTCCGGTATCAGTATATTTCCGCGGGCTGTTGATAGTGCCGAATACTGGTCCAGTGGTATAACGGTGTTGAGGCCATCGTTTCCGCCGGTTAACTGTACAATTACCAACACATGATCGTTGTCGGTAGCCGAGCGCAGTATTTTTTCAAACAAGCTACCCTTGCCAAAAGCTTTAATAGGAAAGCCATTCATTAAAAATGGAACGGTTGCCACTGGCAGGGCACGCTTTAAAAATGTTCTCCTCTTCATTGAAATACGTTTAAAATAAGTTTAAATCAATTGGTACTCTGCAAGGTCTAACATGTACGAGTAAAGCGACCTTAACCTGGTAAGTACTATATTCAGGTAAGTGGTATTACCGGTGTCGCCTATGTAGTTATCCCAGGCGGTTGTCCAATAAGCATCGTTTGTTTGCCCCGAAAGCAAAATCGATTTCAAAAATGCAGTTTGGGTAGCGCCAAGGTCATTAGGGCTTAGCAAAAATGCAGCATCGGCTATTAGCTGGTTCGGGTCGCGCGGGTCCGAAAGTGTTTCGGTAAAAGCTATAAAATCAAACTGCAGTGTAATCCCGCTTTGATGGATGCCGTTTGCTGAACTCAACCCATCGGTATATTCATTGCGGGTGGGCAGGGTATCGCTGTTTATCCAAATTTCGTGGTATTGCGGCTCCTGGTAGTATGCAGGCCAGCCAGCTACATTAGGCGGGTCGCCGGGGTCCATGGCCAGCAGGGCAAGTGCACTGGCAACTATATTCCACGCTTTGTACTGGCTCGCCGCATCAGTAGGAAAAACCACATTAAATTGCCTTAAAGTGCCTATCAGGTGGTCAACCGGGTTTTTTATTACACAGCCCACATTTTCAGTATCAAAAAAGTGTTCGCTTTTAAGTAGCACGCTTAATGTGGGTACCATTTCAAAATTATTATGCACCAGCACATCGGCCAGCGGGGTAATAATGTTGGCCTCAATAGTATCATCAATTACATAATATATAAACCAACGGTAAAGTTTGCGGCATAAAAATTTGGCGGCTTCGGTTTGGTTAAAAATCATATCAATCAACTGGTCGGTTTCATTGGCTCCGTTCGTGCCGCTTTGCCCGGTTATAATGGTATTGCTGTAAAAAGCCGAAAACTGTTTATCAGTAGTATCGTGTGTGTTTGTATTAAAATACGATGTATTAGTACTGCGGTTATCCTTCCAGCCGGTTAGTACTTTTGCGGCGGCCTCCACATCGGCCTGGGTGTATAACGAATCGGGCCCCTTGCCTACGGTAAAAAGCTCCTGTAGTTCGCGCCCGTAATTTTCATTAGGGTTGTTTTTTGTGTTGGTATCTCCATTAAGGTACACTAACATACCCGGGTCGGTGGTTACGGCGCGTATAAGTGTTTTATAATTGCCCAGGGCATTGGCGCGTAACATAGCATGGTGGAAATAGCAATAATTGGCATTTTGTATTATCGACATTTGTGTGGCAATATTCTGGTGCCAAAACAGGGTCATTTTTTCAGTAAGCGAGCGGTCCTGGTTCAGCATTAACCCTATCCACCAGCTTTTCAGGCTTTTACGCCGCAGGGCATCAGCGCCAGTGCCACTGGCTGCGTTTATCCAGGTTTGCCCAAGCGCTACATCGGGGTCGGTAAAATTGCTGTTGTTGTATTCATTAATAGGTGGGGCCGGTGTGGCGGCAGGGGTTAGTAAGGCAGTCACAACCTGGTCCAGCGTCATACCATTAAAATAATCCATATCGGCCTGCGAAACCCCAAACAGGCAACGCCGCAAAAGATGTATTAACTGCGCTTCGCCAAAGGCGCCTGAATACTGGTTCAGGCCGGTATTCGACTTGGCGCCAAAATGCGGTATCTCTTTGTTGGCAAATTTGTTTTCAGGTGTTTGTTGGGTTTCTGTGTCAGTACCGGTAAGTTGGTTGGCCGCTACCGATGTCAAAAACTCAGAGCGTGAAATTTGCGTCATAGCTGGATGATTTGAAATCAGGGTTAATAGCTGACGGGAAAGTATTAATAAAGTTTAATTGTTTAAATGTTAAAAGTAAACGGGCATAAAAAATCAGCCCCTGTTGCTATTTAAAACAAACAGGGGCTGACTGGTTCTGAAGCTATTACTGCCTATTTAATTTGTCTCCAGTTAGTTCCATCCGAAATAATTTCTATGGAAGTATT
>DASZPC010000133.1:0-2176 GCA_035550455.1 Chitinophagales bacterium
AAAGACAAACACCTTGACTGGGAAAAACTGGAAGGCCACCACGATGAAAAGAAAGGAGAGGAGGAGAACGAAGAGCATGGTAACGACAGCCTGCATGTAATACTTAAAAATGCCGGGCAAATTGCATCGCCGGTGCCGGTGCAGCTAATGAAAAAAGATTCGGTGGTGTACACGGCCTGGGTGGATGGCTTTACCGGTAAAAAAGAAATTGCCCTGCCCAAACTCGATGCCGACCATGTGCAGATTGATAACGGTTTGGTGGTACCCGAAATTAACCGCCGCAACAACCAGTACCGCCTTAATAAACTGGCGCATAAATTTGAAAAGCTGCAATTCCATTTCCTGGTGGCAGCCGAGGACCAACGCCGCACACAGGTGCTGTTTGCCCCTTATTTTGGCTGGAACAACTACGATAAATTTCAGGTGGGGCTGGCTATTTACAGCCCTTTTATTCCTAAGCGCAAATTCAATTATTTGTTGGTGCCTGCCATTGGCGCCGGTTCAAAAAAGTTTATTGGCTTTGCCAAAATCAACTACAACTTTTTTCCCGATAAAGTGCAATGCTTTACCGTTGGTTTAAATGCAAAGCGTTTCAGTTACCTGCTGTTCCCCACCGCCTTAACCATGAACAAACTGGAGCCCTACATCCATTTCGATTTTAAACCTAAAGATGAGCGCAGCCCCTGGCGGCAATCGCTTAACCTGCGCAGCGCCGTAATTTTCGAAGGCGTTACCAACCCCATTATTACCTATGCCGATAATCCTTTTATAAAAACCACGCAGCACTATTATGTTAACGAGGCTCGCTATGTTATCCAACATAACACCACCCTGCATCCGTTTTATATAAGCATAACTGCCCGGCAGGGCAACGATTTTGCGGGCCTGTGGGCCGAGGGCAATTTTAAGGTTAGCTATAAGCAACGCGGCCAGGGCCTCTCGGTGCGCCTGTTTGCCGGTGGTTTTCCCGTTTATTTTAAAAGCAGTAGCGATATAAACGCCCCGCTGCCTGCCTTGTATTTAAGCACCTGCACCACCCCCAACTTTGCTTATTGGCTGCAAAAAGATTATATGTTCGACGAGAACTTTATCGACCGCAACGGGCAGGATAAATACCTGGGCCGGCAGGTAGCCATGAGCGGTGGTGGTTTTTACTCTTTAACCGATGTAGGCCGCACCAGCAAATTCCTGATGGCGGCCAATGTTAGCTCCACCATTTACAAATATGTACCTATACAACCCTTCTTCTCGCTCGGCGCTTTTATGAACGACAATAAAAAAATGCAGTTTGCTGCCGAATTCGGCCTCTCGGCGGTTATTATTAAAGATATGATTGAAATACACCTGCCGCTGGCCACCACCAACAATATAAAGCAGAACCAGCAATACCTTGGGCTGGGCAAATGGTATCAAAAATTCAGCTTCACCCTCAAACTAAAACTCTTCAAACCCCTCGACCTCATCCGCCAGGTAGCAGGTATTTAATAACTGCTTAATTAGTTAATTCGATAATTCGGTAATTTGAAAATTAGTTAACCGGCAAATCTGTTAATCCGTTTTGCCCAAAGCTCAAAGCCCACAGCCCACAGCAAAAAACTAAAAACCGGAAACCAAAAACAGTAAACAGTAAACCGGAAACTCGAAACGGTAAACCGCTTTTGCATTTTCCCTCTTGGGAGGGAGTGTGTCAGCCGGAGGGTGAGTAGGGTGTGTTTATTTGCCCTTTAACACATTAACACTTTTATACTTTAACAGGAAATGCTATATTGCAGTATAAACCCGCCTTATGAAACAAGCCTGCACCCGCGCCGCCAAATATTTGGCCATAGTTTTTACGCTATTTTTTTTTAATACCGCCAATGCCCAGTATGTAACCATACCTGATGCTACTTTTGTAAGTTGGCTGCAAAGCCATGGTTATGCGGGCTGTATGAATGGCAACCAACTGGATACTACCTGTAGTGCAGTGGTAAATGCAACAACAATGAATTGCTATGCGGTGCCAATACGTGATTTGACAGGGATACAATATTTTAAAAATCTTACACATCTTGATTGCTCCAATGATTCCCTGTATACCATACCGGCTTTCCCCTCCACCCTCACCAATATTAACTGTGATTACAACAAATTGAGCAGTTTGCCCACCTTGCCGGCGGCTTTGGCTGTTCTACAT
>DASZPC010000134.1:0-4664 GCA_035550455.1 Chitinophagales bacterium
TATCTTCCGCCTTGCGGCCTGCGGCTTCTTCCTGGATTGCCTTTACAATCTGCGTTTCTGTGTGTTTTGTTCTTTTCATAAAGATGAAATTTAGCGCTTCTGTCTAATTTCATCCTATCCTAATTTTGGGGATGCTTACACTTCGCCTTTGCTGGTGTTATAGCGAAGCGTCTCCAACAAACTTTTATTGATTTTAAAGGAATTTCCCCCGCAATAACATGCTTTTGGTTATTTAATGCTTCTTGGCTACCAGCAAATACTGGTCAAATAAAACTATGTCATTGCGAAGCCTTTTCATTTAAAATTAATTAGCAGAAAGGCTGTGGCAATCTTCCATTTTGTGATTACAGTGAATATGGAATAAAAGGCATAATTGAAGATCCCCATCAGCAGGGTCTTCCTGTGCCTTGCATTTGCTTAGCTGGAGACCCTGCGTCCCCCCACCGGCGAAATATCAAATATACCAATTCCGTTATATTAATATAATCACCTTTTAGCTCCCCTCCTGAATCAGGTGGGGTGTCCGAAGGACGGGGTGGTTTGGGCTTCGCCTTTGCTGGTGTTATCGCGAAGCGTCTCCAATAAACGTTGATTGATTTTAAAGGAATTTCCCCCGCAATAACATGTTTTGGTTATTTAATGCTTCTTGGCTACCAGCAAATAATGGTCAAATAAAAATTCATGTTTTAGCTTTTGGCAAAGGCTAATTTGCCAGCCGTCTTTTTCTGTATAATTTTTGTACTCGGCTAAGTCGTATTGGTGCGGGTGTAAAATATCGCCGGGTACCAGGCGGAAGAGGTGTTTTGCCAGGGCGTAATTATGCGCGTCAATGGTAACCACTATAGTTCCACCGGCTTTGCAGTGCGCGCGCAGCGTATCAAACGCAGCGCCCATATCGCGCACATGGTTAATGGCGTTCAGGCAAAATACAATATCAAAAGGCGGCCCTTCATAATCTTCCATCATGGCGGTTACAAAACTGGTGTTGGGGTATTCTTCCTTATTAAAAAAAGGGGTTTGTGCGGCGTATTTATCCAGCAAAGGGTCAACGGCGGTTACCGGGTTATGGGGCAGGGCTATAAAAATACCGGCAGGGCCGCAGCCAAGGTCTAAAACTGTTTTACTACTGTTAAGTTGAAGGTGGTTTCCAATCTCTGTTAAAATCTTGTTCCAGTAGCCCCGCTTCCAGTTCAGGTAAGCGGTTTTGTTTTTTCCATACAGGTAATTATTCCACCAGCGCAGTTCAAACCACTGGGCTATTTGCCAGCGTTTAAAGCCTTTCGGCATAGTGTGTGCTTCTGTTTCTGTCATTCCTTTTCAAAAACCAATATCCACAAATATTCTTCAAGTTTCCACATTCAGGCCGGGGTGCGTAAAAATAATTTGTCTATAAAATTAAACGTCTAATTTCGCCAACGGCTGCAGGCTGTTCTATCGTTCTTCTTTTAAGAGGAAAGGAAAGTCCGGACAACACAGGGCGCCGCATCCCGATAACTTCGGGACGTTCAGGGTGAAAACCCTGAATCGGGATAGTGCCACAGAAAATAACTACCGCTCCGGTTTACCGGGGTAGGAAAAGGTGAAAATGTGAGGTAAAAGCTCACAGCCCCGTGCCGGAATGCACAGGGCGGGTAAACCTTGCGGGTTGAAAGTTCACGTATATCCGCCGAAAGCGCTGTCCGCGCGATGGCTCTGGTCGCTGAGCAGGCGGAGGGGTTGAACGTAACAGGCTCCGGGCAACCGGCGCCGCAGATAAATGATAGGAGCCTTTTTGGTGAAAACCAGAAGGGTTACAGAATCCGGCTTACAGGCAGGCAGCTTTTTTAAGGGAACGTTCACTAACAATAAACAACCGGCGCACCCCAGCGCCAAATAATTTTAAGGACTATGCCAAACATCCTGATAGCAGATGATGAGAAGAGTATTCGCAAAACATTGCGCGAAATACTGGAGTATGAAAGCTACAAAGTTGATGAAGCCGAAGATGGCGCCAAAGCCTTTGAAATGCTGAGAGATGGCGCCTACGATTGTGCCCTGCTCGATATTAAAATGCCCAAAATGGATGGCATGGAAGTGCTGGAGAAACTACAGGGCACAGAAGCCGAAACGCCTATTATTATGATTTCGGGGCACGGTACGGTAGAGAATGCGGTTGAGGCCGTTAAAAAGGGCGCTTATGATTTTATAAGCAAACCACCCGACCTGAACCGGCTTTTGATAACCGTGCGCAACGCACTGGAAAAATCGAACCTGGTAACCGAAACCCGGGTGCTTAAACGCAAAGTGGGCAAAACCCGCGAAATAATAGGCGAAAGCCCCGCTATTATAAAAATAAAAGAAACTATTGAGCGGGTAGCCCCCACCGAGGCCCGGGTAATGATTACCGGCGATAACGGCACCGGTAAAGAACTGGTGGCCCGCTGGATACACGAAAAAAGCAACCGCAATGCCGGGCCGCTTATTGAGGTTAACTGCGCCGCCATACCAGGCGAACTGATAGAGAGCGAATTATTTGGGCACGAGAAAGGGGCCTTTACCTCGGCCATTAAGCAACGCATAGGCAAATTTGAACAGGCCAGTGGCGGTACTTTGTTCCTGGATGAAATTGGCGATATGAGCCTTTCGGCGCAGGCCAAAGTGTTGCGTGCCTTACAGGAAAACCGCATTACCCGTGTAGGCGGCGATAAAGATATATTGGTAGATGTGCGAGTAATAGCGGCCACTAATAAAGACCTGCTAAAAGAAACTGAGGAAGGCCGTTTCCGCATGGATTTATACCACCGCCTTAGTGTAATTATTATCCACGTACCTTCGCTGAACGAGCGTACGGACGATGTACCTTTGCTGGCCGAAAAATTTGTGAAGGAAATTTGTGAGGACTACGGTATTCCTAAAAAGGTAATTACCCCCAAGGCCCTGGAAGAATTAAAAACCATGCACTGGGAGGGGAACATCCGCGAGCTGCGTAATGTTATTGAACGCCTCGTTATCCTTGCCGACCAAAAAATTACCGAGGTAGAGGTGCGCAATTTTGTAACTAATACACAAGCTAAAGATACACCTACCGATTTATTTGAACAGTTTGATAAATTCCAGGATTTTAAGGAGCATATTGAAAAGCTGTTTATTGAGCATAAACTGAAAAAATTTGCCTGGAACGTATCTAAAACCGCCGAGGTGCTGGATATACAGCGCAGCCACTTATACAACAAAATTGAAAAATACGATTTAAGAAGGCAGTAGGTTATTGCTGCTTTACATTCAGGTTGGCCGAGGTAAGGTAATCGCCTTTTGAATTGTAAACTTTTACGCGGTAATTACCCGGGTCAAAAAACACCACCTCTTTCCAAACATAGTTCCAGTCGGGGTTTACCTGTTGTGGCAGGTCGGTAATTTCTTCCTCCTTGCCAAACTCATTAATGTAAAATATTTTGAAGGTAAGGTCCTGCATGGCCAGCCGGCTGTCTGATTTTAGCAATACTTTAAGCGCACTGCCGTTTTTAGAAATCATGAAAGAGTTAGATGCCATAGAGGCCTGCCCGTCGTTGCTAACGTCTTCGCAAAATGTAAGCGATAACTGGGCGCTGCTAATTTTTATGGCAGCAAAGAAGAAAAGAATGAGTATAAACTTTTTCATAGCCCAAATTTGGTTTCAAAAATATATCCATTTAAAGTTTTAGTCTGTCCGAGTTGTTGGCTGCCCTATTGTAGACAACCTGTGGTATTCTATAAAATACTACACATTTTAATATACGTTGTGGGTTATTGCTTGTTACGTGGGTTTCACTAATAAATATCAGTATTAACAATGGCGTGTTGCTAAGTGCGGGCCGGGAGGTATATTTTATGTAACGCACGCTTTGTAAAGCCATTTCTTTCCTCAATTTAGCAGTGCAAAAATTGGTAAGCCGCCTATGAAATCAAAACACATTTTTATTATAACAACACCGGTATTGTTGTTTGTATGTAGCCGGTTTTTTACCAGTTGTAACCAACCCCAAAAGCAGGCGGTGCAGCAAACGGTAACTGCCGATACCGAGGTCATACATTTCCCGGCCGAAAAACACCTGGCCAATGTGCGCCAATTAACTTTTGGTGGCGAAAATGCTGAAGCTTACTGGAGTTTTGACGGCACTAAACTGACCCTACAGGCCAAAAACACCAAAACCGGTCTGCTGTGCGACCAGATTTTTTTGATGAATGCAAACGATACGGTTAAAACCCTGCTCAGCACTGGCAAAGGGCGTACTACTTGTTCGTTCTTTCTACCCGGCGATAGTTTGGTTTTATATGCCTCTACCCATCTGTCCGGCGATTCGTGCCCACCAGAGCCTAAACGCGAACACGGCAAGTACTTATGGCCTATTTACCCCACCTACGAAATTTTTGTGGCCGACTTAAAAGGGCATATTGTAAAGCAGCTTACCAAAAATAATTTTTATGATGCCGAAGCCACTGTTTCTCCCAAAGGCGATAAAATTATTTTTACCAGCGACCGCACCGGCGATTTGGAATTATACACCATGAATATTGACGGCAGTGGGCTGAAACAAATTACCCATTCGCCGGGGTATGATGGCGGCGCTTGTTTTTCGCCCGATGGCAAGCAAATTGTATGGCGGGCCTCCCATTTTGAATCAGATTCAGATAAGGCAGAGTACGAA
>DASZPC010000135.1:0-2411 GCA_035550455.1 Chitinophagales bacterium
CCCTTAAAGCATCAAAACTGCCAAATGGGGTGGTTACGGCGCCCCAGCCATCTACATGGTTAATGCGTGTTTGATGGTAGCCAAAATACCCAAGTGTGGGCAGGCTTACCTGGTAGCCTGAACTGGAAGTATCAGCATCGCCATAGTTAAGCGGGAACCGGTATAGCACATCGGGGCTGGAAAAACCAACCGGGGTGGGCAGGCCATTTATTTTTTCGCCTATGCCCATTTGCTCGTACTTCGAGCTTGTTTTGTAATAGTAGTTGTAAACATCGGTAACCGTTACGAGTGGTATGTTTACCGATGGGTTGGGCTGTTGCACGGCAATGTTAGACCGGTGCGAATTAAGCCCTGTATTAGAAAAATAAAGTGAGTAATAATAACTGGCGGTTAACGCATCCTGAAACTTATCTACGTTTTGGTCAGACATTTGCAGGCTTGAAAAATCCCAGCTGGTGTTAGGCCCGTTGTTCGAGTAGTTCAGAAAATAATCTACTACCGCAGTACTCATCCTTACTGTATCGCCGGCATTGGCAAAGTCGTTTTGTGTAACAGTAATTTGCCCGTTCAGCAGGCTTACAGTAAAAAAAAGCGCTGCAAAGGGTAAAGCTATTTTCATTAGTGCTTGTTTTGGGGTGTGCAACAAAAAATGCCCATCATTTAAAACACCGAATGTAATTGGCATTTACTTAAAAAGCAATGATTTACATCACTTAAATGCCCGCGCCAGGTGTACCGATTACAGCCCGCAATAAGATATTGGTAACCGTTTAATGCACCGCTGGCACTGTATGCTCCTTGGCGGGGTCCAGTTCGGGCTTAAGGGCATCAAGGTTTTCGGTCAGCCATTTCTCTACGTATTTTACTTTGCGCAGGTAAACCGGCATATTATGGGCATAATGTATATAAATTAAAAAATCGTAATAATTACCCGTGGGGTGTTTATCCTGCCAGGGCACATAATAAGTATCCTGCCAGTTTTTAAGGTAAGCCAGGCAATCGGAAATAGTATTGAATTTCAGGTACCCCGAATTATTCCTGAAACCAAACATGTTGTTGTATTTAAATGTGCAGTTTTTGCATTGAAACCAGCCCGTTTCAAAAGCCGCCACGGCCAAAACAGTTTTTGGCCAGGCAATATTATAAACCATTAACGAATCGTACATGGCATTTACCGTATCTGTATTGGGCGCCTGGCCCATTAAAGCAGTAGCGGCGCCAGCAGGGGCAAGCGTGCAAAACAACTTCATTGTAAATCTGCGTAAACGTTTAATGGCTGTTTGCTTTCGTTATCAATCCGTTCCTTATCACCTTTTGGCCAGGCATTTTTTACAAGGCCTCCTCCTTCAACATGCTAGTCTTGGTTAGTCTCAAAATAACTGTAACTGCTCAAATTGGCACAATTAAGTTTTCAACCGGGGTATAAAACAAAGGCGCTCCATAACGGAGCGCCTTTTAATAGTTGGTATATACTTCCCAAAGGGAAAACCAGGTAGTTACTTAATAATTTCAGTTACCTGGCCTGCACCTACGGTACGGCCACCTTCGCGGATAGCGAAGCGTAAACCTTTTTCCATAGCGATTGGGTAAATCAATTCTACACTTAAAGTAACGTTATCGCCGGGCATAACCATATCTACGTTTTCAGGTAGGGTAATTTCACCTGTTACGTCAGTAGTACGGAAATAGAACTGAGGGCGGTAGTTTTTGAAGAATGGAGTATGACGGCCACCTTCTTCCTTGTTCAGAACGTAAACCTCGCACTTAAATACAGTGTGCGGTGTTACTGAAGCAGGCTTACAAATAACCATACCACGCTTAATTTGTTCTTTTTCAATACCGCGCAACAGCAAACCTACGTTATCGCCAGCTTCGCCGCGGTCAAGTATTTTACGGAACATTTCCACACCGGTAACAGTTGATTGAAGTGGTTTTTCACCTTCTTTCATTAAACCGATAATTTCCACTGAATCGTTAGAGTTGATAACGCCCCTTTCAATACGGCCGGTAGCAACGGTACCACGGCCGGTAATTGAAAATACGTCTTCAACCGGCATCAGGAATGGCTGGTCAACAGCACGTGGAGGAACCGGAATCCAGCTATCAACTGCATCCATCAGTTCATCTATGCTTTTTACCCATTTAGGGTCGCCGTTCAAAGCGCCAAGGGCCGAACCCTTAATAACCGGGATGTTATCGCCATCGAAACCGTAGAACTTCAACAGGTCGCGGATTTCCATTTCGCCCAGTTCAAGGAATTCAGGGTCATCAACCAGGTCAACTTTATTCATAAACACTACTACCTGAGGTACACCTACCTGGCGTGCCAAAAGGATGTGTTCACGGGTTTGGGGCATAGGGCCGTCGGTAGCGGCAACCACCAATATAGCGCCGTCCATTTGGGCTGCACC